>NZ_JASCPP010000063.1:0-39074 GCF_029959745.1 Pseudomonas sp. PS01298
GTGGGAGCGGGCTTGCTCGCGAATACGGTGGACCAGGCAGCTCATGTGGCGCTGACACACCGCCTTCGCGAGCAAGCCCGCTCCTACATTTGGAGGCAAGTTCGTCTCGACGCTTACATGCTGCCTTCCACATCGTCCAGGCTGAACGTCTCGGTGTGGTCGTCATAGGAGAAGATCTCCGCATAGCGCCCCCACGCCACTACGCTTTCCAGGGTTTTTTCGACGAATGCTTCGGTCATCGAGTCTTCCAGTTCCTGCTCGAAGCGCACCCGTGGCGCCCGGTGGCCGCTGCGCTCGAGTAAGACTTGATGAATGCGCGCGGCCAATGGCACGTGCCGGATGAGATGCTCGGCGAACAAGGTCTTGCGTTCCTGGGTGCCGTAGTCGGCGAACAGCTTGCCGGCGTCGGTCAGGGTGATGTCGGCGCCCTTGAGTTCGGCGAAACCCAAATGCTCCAGCATCTCCGCCACCGGGAACAGGTCGTCGACTTCAAGCAAGCGCCGTTCGGCCACGGTGGGCAGGCCGGCGTGGCCGTTGTAGGGCTCGGCGTCCAGCGTTTCGATCAGGCCGGCCATCAGGTTGGTGGAAACTTCCGGCAGCAGGCTGCCCATTTTCAATTCGGGAAGACCGCGGCTGGCATCGGCGCTGCGCCGGTCGGTCATCAGCGCGTAGATGTCGTCGACCATTTGCCGGAAGGTCGGGTCCAGCCGGTTGCGCGGGTGCGCGAACGGCACCTTGATTTCCGCGACCACCCGGCCGGGGTTGGACGACAGCACCAGGATGCGGTCGCACATCAGCACCGCTTCTTCGATGTTGTGCGTCACGATCAGGATCGACTTGATCGGCAACTGCTTGCCGCTCCACAAATCCAGCAAATCGGTGCGCAGGGTTTCGGCGGTAAGTACGTCCAGGGCCGAGAACGGTTCGTCCATCAACAACAGCGTCGGGTTGACCACCAGCCCGCGCGCAAACCCCACACGCTGGCGCATGCCACCGGACAACTCGCGCGGGTAGGCGTTTTCAAACCCGTCCAGGCCGATTAGGTCGATAGCTGCAAGGGCACGCCGGCGGGTTTCCTTGCGCTCGACTTGCAAGGCTTGCAGGCCGGCCTCGACGTTTTCCAGCACGGTCAGCCAGGGAAACAGCGCAAAGGTCTGGAACACCATGGCCACACCCTCGGCCGGGCCGTTCAGCGGCGCGCCGTTGTAGAGCACTTCGCCCGAGGACGGCTGGATCAGGCCGGCGATAATGCGCAGCAACGTGGATTTGCCGGAGCCTGAGCGACCCAGCATGCCGACAATCTCGCCTTCGTGCAGGCTCAGGTCCACACCGCTGAGGACCTGCAGTTCATCCTTGCCTTTGCCGAACACCCGGTTCACGTTTTTCAGCGAATAGATTTCCGGAGTGTCAGCGGTGTGTACGGTGTCGGTAGTCATCGCAGCGAATCCCATCAATTCAAGCGGAGTTTGTTTTCAGCCATGGCGTACATCGGCCGCCAGACCGCACGGTTGAACGCCACCACAAAGATCGACATCACCACCACGCCCAGCGCGATTTTTGGAAAATCGCCGGCCGCCGTGGTCTGTGCGATGTAGGCACCCAGGCCGTGGGCGACCACGGTGTCCTTGCCCCAGGACACGTACTCGGAAACGATGCTGGCGTTCCACGCCCCGCCTGACGCGGTAATGGCGCCGGTGACGTAGTACGGGAAGATGCCCGGCAACATCACCTTGCGCCACCACAGCCAGCCGCGAATGCGGAAGTTGGCGGCCGCTTCCTTATAGTCGTTGGGGAAGGCGCTGGCGCCGGCGATCACGTTGAACAGGATGTACCACTGGGTGCCGAGCACGATCAGCGGGCTGAGCCAGATGTCCGGATTGAGGTCGTAGTGCAGGATCACAATCACAAACACCGGGAACAGCAGGTTCGCCGGGAAGGCCGCAAGAAACTGCGCCAGTGGCTGGATTTTTTCCGCCAGCGCCGGTCGCAGGCCGATCATCACGCCCAGCGGCACCCAGATCAGCGACGCAATCAGGATCAGCCCCGCGACGCGCAGCAGGGTGATCAGGCCCAGCACAAACACGTGCCCGACTTCGCTGAAGGTCACCTCGGTGCCGACATACCGCACGATGTGGTAGAGCGCATAGGCGGTGAGCACCGCGATCAGTGCGCCCCATACCCAGTCGATCACTTTGGACCGCGTCGCACTGGCCGCCGGCGTTGCCGTGCGCACGCCGCGCGACAGGCTGAAGCGCCTGTTGCCCAGGCGGCTGATAGTGCGGGTCACCGGGCGCAGGATGCGTTGGACCACGCGCGTGCGCTGGACCAGATTGAGCACCCAGGATTGTGGCGCAATGCCCTGGGAGGCGGTGGTTTCCATGCGGAACTTGTCGGCCCAGGCGACCAGCGGCCGGAACAGGAACTGGTCGTAGATCAAGATCACCGCGATCATCGCCAGGATCACATAACCCACCGCGTACAGGTCTTTCTGGGCGATGGCGAGTGCCAGGTACGAACCCACGCCAGGCAGGGTGATGGTCTTGTCGCCGACGGTGATCGCCTCGGAGGCAACCACGAAGAACCAGCCGCCGGACATGCTCATCATCATGTTCCAGACCATGCCTGGCATGGCGAAGGGCACGTCGAGTTTCCAGAACTTCTGCCAGCCGGACAGCCGCAGGTTGGTGGACACCTCGACCAGGTCATGGGGCAGCATGCGCAAGGACTGGTAGAAGCTGAACGTCATGTTCCAGGCCTGGCTGGTGAAAATCGCAAAGATTGCCGCGAATTCGGCACCGAGCACGCGGCCGGGGAACAGCAACAGGAAGAACGTCACCGTAAACGAGATGTAACCGAGCACGGGCACCGACTGCAGGATGTCGAGCACCGGCACCAGCAGTTTTTCGGCACGCCGGCTCTTGGCCGCGAGGGTGCCGTAGAGCAGGGTGAAAACCAGTGCCGCGACCATCGCCGCGAGCATGCGCAGGGTGGTGCGCATCGCGTATTCCGGCAGGTTGGCCGGGTCGAGGGAAATCACGTCGCTCTGCAGGGTGGCGATGGGAGCCCACGTCTCCCGGGCGGTGATGGAGAAAAACAGCAAGAAGCCGATCACCAGCGGCAGGGCGACCAGGTCCCAGCGGTTGGGGAGCAAGCGCAACGTGGACGCAGGGATGTAATGACGGAATACTTTTTTCATCGGCCGTTGCTCATAGGCAGTCATTCCAGCAGCGTTCAGGGTCAGAGGGGCGTTATGGGGATGAGCGTAGCTTTTGTTCGAACGACTCACCGAGAAGGGGCGGACGCTCTTCTCCGTGAGTCAAGGGCATCGCGACGATGCTGGCGGAATTGTACGTTTCTGAATGTTACAAGCGCATAAATTTGCTGTCAGTTTGCTGTACGAACCGCGACCTGGGCAGCGGCGCCCCGGTCGCGACTCGGCGGTTACTCAAAGCGCAGGATCACCCGGCGGTTGTGCTTGCTCTTCTTCTCGATCTTTTCGCAGAACACCCGGCCGATTTCCTCGGTGTTGATCACATGGGTGCCGCCGCACGGCTGGATGTCAATACCGCCAATTTCAATCACCCGTACCGAGCCCTGGATCACCGGCGGTGCGACCGCCTGGGTGCGGGTGATCTGCAGCAGGGTGGCGTATTCCGAGGCAGGCATCGACAGGGTCTTCACCTCGTGGGCCTGGGCGATCAGCGCGTTCAGGTCGCGGGTGAGGGTGTCCTTGTCGAGGGTCATTTCCGGCAGGTCGAAATCCAGTCGGCCCTTGTCGGCACTGATGCTGCAGCCGGTCACCGGCGCGTCGATGAGCGAGCACAGCAGGTGCAGGCAGGTGTGCATTTTCATGTGTTGATAGCGGCGTGCCCAATCGATGCCGGCGTCCACCTGTACCCCGGCGATCAATGGGGCCGGGCAGTGCTCCACCTGGTGCCAGATGATCGAGCGCTGCACCGCGTCGCGCACCGTGCCGATGACCTCGACCCGCGTACCGTCTGCCAGGGTGAAGTGGCCGGTATCGCCCGGTTGCCCGCCGCCCGTTGGATAGAACAGCGTGTGCTCCAGGGCGATGCCGTGTTCGCTGACGGCGATCACCCGCGCGCTGAAGGCGTTCTGGTAGGGCGCGCTGTCAAACAGCGCGAGGGTTTCCATGGTGTGCACGGACATGTTCAACCTCCGACAATCAGTGGGCTGGCTTGCAGCAGGTGGCGCACCATCGCGCTCAAGCCAGGGGGAGAGAGCAGGGTGATTTCAAATTCCGGCCCGCATACTTTGAGGTTCAGCGGCAGGCGCGGCAGTTGATTGCCCGACTCGATGCGGTGCAGGCGAAACTGCAGGTGATGGCGCTCCTTCACCGTGGGTTCGAGCATCAGCCCCGGCAAGGCGTGGAAGTCGGCGTCCAGCACCGTGACCTTGTGGCTGGCATTCACCTCGCCGACCACGTGCAAACGCTCATCGAGGGCGAAGGCGCCGAGGTAGTTGCTGTGGTCCGACTCATCGTTTTTCTGCAGCTGGATCTGGTTGACCACCTTGACCTTGGTGCCGGCCGGAACGTCCTGGGTGATTACGCAGGAGGGGCTGATAAACACGTTGTCGCCGATCAGCACATAGCCCAGCACGCGGGCGCCGGAGCCGACTTCGACGTTGTTGCCCAGGCGCGGATGGCGCTTGCCATCGGGGTTGTTGGCGATGCCACGCGCGCCCAGCGTGACGCCGCAGAGGATGTAGCAGTCGTTGCCGATCTCGCAGGTCTCGCCGATCACCGTGCCGTAGCCGTGGTCGAGCACGAAGCGCCGGCCGATGCGCGCCGCTGGGTGGATCTCGGCGCCGGAGAGGACCTTGCCCTGGTTGCTCAGCTTGAGGGCGATGCGCGAGAACACGCCGTTCATCTGGTCAGGAAAATTCCACACCAGGTGGGCGAGGCGGTAGTACAACACTGCCTTGAACGAGGCGTAGGATTCCAGGATCAACTCGCCACGCCCGCGCGACGCCGGGTCACGGTAGGCATAGGCGATGAGGTCCTCGGCCACCGCCTGGGCGGCGTTCTGGATCAACGGCGCCAAGTGCGGCTCCAGTTGCTTCATCTGCGCCGGCGTGAGCGTCTTGATGAGGTGGGTGAGTAACTCATCGTGCAACTGTTGCATGTCGATAAAGCCGCCCATGAAGGCACCCCCGTATGCTGGATGGTTGTCGATTATTCGAAACTGGGCAGGTAGCTGTCGGCATTGTCGTAGACCATGGTCAGCACCACCGTTTCGGGCGGCAGTTCGGGGGCGAGCCTGGCGATGGCCACCATGTTCGCGGCAGAGGACAGGCCCAGGCTGATGGCGTCGGTGCGCATGATGCGTTTCATCATGTCGATGCATTCCTGGCGCGATACCTTGAGCATGCCGTCGAGAATGTCCAGGTTGAGGATGCTCGGTATCAGCCCGATCGACAGGCCCTGGATATGGTGCGGCGCGTGCTGGTTTTTCAGCAGGTCGCACTCTTCCGGCTCCACGCCCATCACGCGCATGGCTGGCCACGCGTCCTTCAGGGTTTCGCCGATGCCGGTGATATGGCCGCCGGTGCCGATGCCGCTGACGAAATAGTCCACCCGGCGATCACCGAAGGCGCGGAGGATTTCCCGTGCGGTGGTGTCGCGATGGGTTTGCGGGTTGGCGCCGTTGCGTTGCTGGTTGAGCATCACGAAGCTGGGGTTTTCGAGTTGCAGCTCCATGCACTTTTCGCCGTGGGAATTGTTGCCCAGGCGGCTGTCCGACAGCACCACCTTGGCGCCGTACAGGCGCAGCAGCTTCTGCTTTTCCGGGCTGTAGTTGTCGGGGATCACCAGCACCACTTTGTAGCCGAGCACATTGCCGGCCATCACCAGGCCGATGCCGGTATTGCCGCCGCTGGGCTCGATGATGGTCTGCCCGGAGTCGCGGATCAGTACGCCCCGGCGCTCGGCGTCGAGGATCATGCCCAGGGCGATGCGCGCCTTGTGGCTGCCGCCGGGGTTGAGGGATTCGAGTTTGGCGTAGACCTCGATGCCGAGGTCTTCGGAAAACTGCGCCATGCGCACGATCGGCGTGTGGCCGATGGCGTCGAGGATTGAGTTATGCAGCATCAGGTAGGAGCCCATGGCCGGAGGTCAGTACAAAGGCATGTCGGGTTCGACGTCGCGAACCCAGTGTTTCATGCCGCCTTGCAAGACTTTGGTGTTGGCGAAACCCGCCGCCAGCAGGGTGCTGGCCGCTTGCTCGGCACGGGTGCCGGCGTAGCAGATCAGGTAGTGGGTATTGTCTCGGCTGAGGCTGTCGAGGTGGCCATCCAGTTCGGCCAGGGGGATATGCACCACCCCCGGTAATTTGCATACCTCCAGTTCGCTGGCATCACGCACGTCCAGCAGGACGTCGGCGCTGCGGTGGTGTTCGAGCACCTGCTTGAGCACGCGAGGCTTGATGTAGCGCTCTTCGGCCAGCGACGGTTGGCTCGGCATGGCGTCGGCACAGACCGCGGGCGCCCGGGTTTCAGTGTGGCGCAACTCGGAACAGCAGGGGCAGTCGGCGCGGCGCTTGAAACGGATCTCGCTGAACTTCATCGCCAGCGCATCGAAGCGCATCAAGCGGCCGGACAGCGGCTCGCCGATGCCGATGAGCAATTTGATCGCCTCGGTGGCCTGGATCATCCCGACCACTCCCGGCAGCACGCCGATCACCCCGCCGGCGCTGCAGTTGGGGGCCAGTTCTGCCGGGGGGGCGCTGGGGAACAGGCAGCGATAGCACGGCCCACCTTTATAGTTGAGCACGCTGATCTGCCCGTCGAAACGGTAGATCGCACCGTATACGAGGGGCTTGCCCAGTTGCACGCAAGCATCGTTGACCAGGTAGCGGGTGTCGAAATTGTCGGTGCCGTCGATCACCAGGTCATAGGCGCCCACCAGTTCCAGGGCGTTGTCGGCCGTCAAGGCGGTATCGTGGGCGTTGATCTGGATATGACGGTTGAGGTCCTGCAGGCGCTGCCTGGCGGATTCGACCTTGGGCATGCCCAGGGTACTGTTGCCGTGCACGATCTGGCGTTGCAGGTTGCTGCTTTCCACCACGTCGAAATCCACCAGGCCCAGGGTGCCGACGCCAGCTGCCGCCAGGTACAGGCTGATGGGCGAGCCCAGGCCGCCGGTGCCGATGATCAGCACCTTGGCTTTTTTCAGGTTCAACTGGCCTTCGCGACCGACGCCGGGCAGGGTGATGTGGCGCACGTAGCGCTGTACTTCTTCATTACTCAGGGTGTCGACGTCGATGCCGCCGGACGTGGCGAGCAGCACTTCGATCCTGGCCTTCTCCGGCAACCGGTCATCGGCGCCGATCAGTTCTTCCTCGGCGGTAAACAGGAAGTGTTCCTTGAGCTGGTTGTTGGCTTCGTGAAACAGGTGCGGGCGCAGCTGTGGGTGGCTGCTGCAGAGGTTTTCAATGACTTCGCGCAATGTCGATCCGGTGCCCTCGAGGGTCGATTCCGGCAGCTTGGCCACGCGAACCAGAATGTCGGGGAAAGAGACAGCGTTCATGGACAACTCCGTGTGCAGGTCGTTGAAGGGGTGAGGAGCGAAATGCTGGCCGTCCCAGGCAAACAGCTTGGAGCCCAGGGCCTGGCCCTGGCGGACATCGACTACCAGGTAACTGACCGGGTAGATCGGCTCGCCCATGAACAGGGCCTTGTCCTGGTCCTCGTCGCTGAAATAGGCGCCAACGTCCGGATGGGAGTGGTAGATCACCACCACCGGGTTGTCGCTGCGAAACGCTTTGTTCAGCAGCAGCGTATCGGCGACTGAAAACGTGTAGCCGTTGGCGGCGCTGCGCGCATACATCTCGGGGTTCCTGCGGTGCAGCTCGTTCTGGATATTGCTGCCCAGGTACACGCTGCCATCGGCAAACACGAAGCCACAGCATTCCTCGGGGTAGCTGCGGCTGGCGTGGGCGTAGATCTGTTCGAGGGCAAGGGGGCGGAGGACGTCCATGTTTCTCTCGCGTTGTGGTGGGAGGGCCGGGCCGGTCAATTTTTCTTGGCCAGGAGTTTTTCAATCGGCAATTTGGTGATCGCAAAGCCGGCCAGGAGGATGGCCGAGTACAGCATCAGGTCGCGGGAAATCGCCACGCCTTCATACCAGGCGCCGATGATCACCGCGAACACCGGGAAAATGATGAACACGAACGACAGAATGATCGGGCTCAAGCGCTTGAGCAGCATGAAATACACGATGAAGCCGCCCACCGACGCCACCAGCCCCAGGTAGAACAGCGCGCTCCAGGAGCGCAGGGTGATGGCATCGAAGGTCGGCGCTTCAAAAAACAGGCCGGCCACGAACAGCATCAACCCGGCGATGCCGATGGGCAGGGTGTTGTAGGTGATCACGCTGATGGCGCTGCCTTTCTGCTTGGTAATGACGTAGCACAAGGCATGCATGATCGCGGCGGTCAGAATTGCCAGCACCCCGAAGAACTCGGCGTGGTCCAGGTGCAGGCCCTGGCTCTTGATAATCATGTAGAGGCTGCCGAAACCGATGCCGATGCCGACGACCTGGGAAAAGTAGATGCGCTCGCGCAGGAACAGCGCCGAGAAAATCAGGATAAACACCGGCATGCAGCTGAACAGCAGGGCGGTGAGGCCCGACGACACGTGCATTTCACCGTAGTTGAGCAGGTAGTACGGAACGCTGAAGTAGGACAGCGTCACGAACACGAAGAACCAGCGGCTCTCGCGGGGAAACAGGATCGGCTCGCGGCGTACCAGGGCAAAACACAGGAACAGCGGGAAGGCGATCAGGAAGCGCAGGCCGGCGGAGGTCAGCGGCGGCACGCTCTCCACGGCAATCTTGATCCCCAGCCAAGTGGTGCCCCAGCTCAGGCACACGATCAGGAACATCACGCTGGTGACCAGTGCGGCCAACCACTGTTTTTGAGTTTTTGTTTTCGCGGTGTTTTCGAGAACGGCGGACATTGGCATCGTTTATTGCTTCCCTGAGCCGAAATTGAACTCTATATTGAGCTTGTAATGAGTTGTAAAATTCGGCGATTGAACCCGTAAAAGCACACTATTAGGGCGAAAGATGGCTGTCAAAACAAATATTGACATGGTGTCAATTATGCGTGAGGGGTTGTCCAACGGGCAGGGCGTGAAGTACAAGCGCCTGTCCGATGTCATGGAACGGGGCATCCTCGAAGGCTTGATTGAACCTGGACGAAAACTGCCGCCCCATCGGGTGCTTTCCGACAATCTCGGGGTGACCATCGGTACCATCAGCCGGGCCTACGGCGAACTGGAACGCCTCGGGCTGGTAGTGGCGCGGGTGGGTGACGGCACATTCGTGCGCAAGCGTGGGATGGAGCGCCAGCGTGATGAAGGCTTTCGCAATTTCAGCGAGGAGCCGCGCCAATACTTCGACATGAGCCGCAACATGCATATTCCGGGGCAGGAAACCGCCTTCCTGGCCCAGAGTTTCCAAACCCTGTCGACCAATGCCAAGTTCCTCCAGGACATCAGCGCCTATACCCCGGATGCCGGCCTGCCGCGTTATCGCGATGCGGGCGCGCAGTGGTTGGTGCAGCGCGATTTTCACCCGATCCCCGAACAGGTTATCTGCGTCAACGGCGGCCAGCATGGCCTGCTCTGCGCGATGATGGCGCTATTGCGCGCTGGTGACACGGTGGTGACCGAACAACTTACTTACCCAGGGCTGATCACCGCCGCGCGCATGCTCGGCGTGCGCTTGATCGGCCTGGAGATGGATGAGGAAGGTGTGCTGCCGAGCGCGCTGGATGAGGTCTGTCGTAATCACCGGGTGTCGGCGCTGTATTGCACGCCGACCATCCAGAACCCGACCACGGCGGTGTTATCGGTGGCGCGGCGCGAAGCGCTGGTGAAGGTGTGCCGCGAACACAATCTGCTGATCCTCGAGGACGAAGCCCACGGCGTCCTGGTGGAGGACCGGCCGCCACCCCTCAGTCATTTCGCCCCTGAGCGTACGATTTTGATCAGCAGTTTGAGCAAGGCGGTGTCGGCCGGGCTGCGTGTGGGCTATGTGCATGCGCCACCGGCGCTGGTCAGCCGTATCTCGGCGGCGTTGCGTTCCACCTGTTGGATGGCCACGCCGGTGACCCTGGAGCTGGCCACCCAGTGGATCGAGAACGGCACGGCGGAATACCTGCTGCGCCAGCAGATCAATGAGATCAGCCGGCGCAAGGCGTTGGTGCAGGATTTGTTGGCGGGCCTGCAATACCGCACCCACCTGAACAGCCCGCATTTCTGGATCGAAGTGCCGGAGCCGTGGCGCGCGTCGGAAATCGAGGCGGAGCTCAAGCAGAACAACTACCTGATCGCCACCGCCGAGGCCTTTGCCGTGGGACAGACGGCGGTGCCGCAGTTTATCCGCGCGAGCATCTGCAATACGTCGGGGGATGATCAGCTGTTGCGGGCGGGGTTTGATGCGCTGGCCACCGCGCTGGGGCAGGGCGGCGGGCGCTTTCACCTGTAAATGACGGCGGTCCTTGTGGCGAGCGGGCTTGCCCCGCGTTGGGCCGCCTGGCAGCCCCAAAACCCGTCACTGAGGACCGTCTGATACACCGCATTCATCTTGATGGGGGCTGCTTCGCCGCCCAACGCGGGGAAGGCCCGCTCGCCACAGTCAGCGCCTGCCTGTATTACTTGAAGCGCCGTTCCACGCCCTTCTCCACCAAAATCTTCGCCGAAATCTCTTCCACCGAGAAATGCGTGGAATTGATATGCGCAATGTTTTCACGGCGGAACAGATTTTCCACTTCACGCACTTCGAATTCGCACTGGGCATAGCTGGAGTAGCGGCTGTTGGGTTTGCGTTCGTTGCGGATCGCGGTAAGGCGGTCCGGGTCGATGGTCAGGCCAAACAGCTTGTGCGAATGGGCGCGCAGGGCGGCGGGCAACGTCAGGTGCTCCATGTCGTCCTCGGTCAGCGGGTAGTTGGCCGCACGGATACCGAATTGCATGGCCATGTACAGGCAGGTCGGGGTCTTGCCGCAACGCGACACGCCGACCAGGATCAGGTCGGCCTTGTCGTAGTAGTGCGTGCGGGCGCCGTCGTCGTTGTCGAGGGCGAAGTTCACCGCCTCGATACGCTCCATATAGTTGGAGTTATGCCCGATGGAATGGGACTTTCCGACCGAATAGGAGGAATGTTCACTCAACTCCTGCTCCAGTGGCGCCAGGAAGGTCGAGAAGATGTCGATCATGAAACCATTGGAGGTTGCGAGGATCTCACGGATGTCTTGATTGACGATGGTGTCGAAAATGATCGGGCGAAAGCCGTCTTTTTCAGCCGCCAGATTGATTTGTTGTACCATGGCCCGCGCTTTATCCACGCTGTCGATGTAGGGCCGCGTGAATTTGGCGAAGGTAATGTTTTCGAACTGCGCGAGCAGGCTTTGACCCAGTGTTTCGGCTGTAATGCCGGTGCCGTCGGAGATAAAGAAAGCAGATCGTTTCATTTGAGCCCTGGGCCTTAAGCTGATGGCGAATCTTGGATATGATAGGCGCGATTTTGCCGTCCCGCAGTGGGCCGCATTCTCACTTATTTTCCAGGTCCAGGCCACAAGCGCTGGCGTTAGCTCCTACTGAGCCGCCGGCGTCCTGAGCTTTTCCAACACAGAAAGTGGAGAGATCACCTTGGTAGAGTACGTAGTTTCCCTCGATAAGCTCGGCGTCCATGATGTAGAGCACGTGGGGGGCAAGAACGCATCCCTCGGCGAGATGATCAGTAATCTTGCAGGCGCTGGTGTGTCGGTGCCCGGTGGTTTCGCCACCACGGCCCAGGCTTACCGCGATTTCCTTGAGCTGAGCGGCCTCAACGCTCAGATCCACGCCGCGCTGGACGCTCTGGACGTCGATGACGTCAACGCCCTGGCCAAGACCGGCGCCCAGATCCGCCAGTGGATCATGGATGCCGAGTTCCCCGAGAAACTCAACGAAGAAATCCGCAGCGCCTTCGCGACGCTCTCGGCCGGCAATCCGGACATGGCGGTTGCCGTGCGCTCCTCGGCCACCGCCGAAGACTTGCCGGACGCCTCCTTCGCCGGCCAGCAGGAAACCTTCCTTAATATCCGTGGCGTGGAAAACGTGATCCGCGCGGCCAAGGAAGTGTTCGCCTCGCTGTTCAACGATCGCGCCATTTCCTACCGCGTGCACCAGGGTTTCGACCACAAGCTGGTGGCCCTGTCTGCCGGCGTGCAGCGCATGGTGCGTTCGGAAACCGGCACCGCCGGCGTGATGTTCACCCTGGATACCGAATCGGGTTTCCGTGACGTGGTGTTCATCACCGGCGCCTACGGCCTGGGCGAAACCGTCGTACAAGGCGCGGTCAACCCCGACGAATTCTACGTACACAAGGGCACCCTTGAAGCGGGTCGCCCGGCCATCCTGCGCCGCAACCTGGGCAGCAAGGCCATCAAGATGATCTACGGCGACGAGGCCAAGGCCGGTCGCTCGGTGAAAACCGTTGAAGTCGACAAGGCCGAGCGCGCGCGCTTCTGCCTGACCGACGCTGAAGTCAGCGAGTTGGCCAAGCAGGCGATGATCATCGAGAAGCACTACAAGTGCCCGATGGACATCGAATGGGCCAAGGACGGTGACGACGGCAAGCTGTACATCGTGCAGGCACGTCCGGAAACCGTGAAAAGCCGCACTTCGGCCAACGTCATGGAACGCTACCTGCTCAAGGAAACCGGCACCGTGCTGGTGGAAGGCCGCGCCATCGGCCAGCGCATCGGCGCCGGCAAGGTGCGGATCATCAAGGACGTGTCCGAGATGGACAAAGTCCAGCCAGGCGACGTGCTGGTTTCCGACATGACCGACCCGGACTGGGAACCGGTGATGAAGCGTGCCAGCGCCATCGTTACCAACCGTGGCGGGCGTACCTGCCACGCGGCAATCATCGCGCGTGAGCTGGGGATTCCTGCGGTAGTGGGTTGCGGCAACGCGACCCAACTGCTCAAGGACGGCCAGGGCGTGACCGTGTCCTGCGCTGAAGGCGATACCGGTTTCATCTTCGAAGGCGAACTGGGCTTCGACATCAAGCAAAACTCCATCGACGCCATGCCTGACCTGCCGTTCAAGATCATGATGAACGTCGGCAACCCGGACCGCGCCTTCGACTTCGCGCAGTTGCCGAACGCCGGTGTGGGCCTGGCCCGCCTGGAATTCATCATCAACCGCATGATCGGCGTGCACCCCAAGGCCCTGTTGAACTACGACGGCCTGCCGCTGGACATCAAGGAAAGCGTCGACAAGCGCATCGCCGGCTACAACGACCCGGTGGGCTTCTATGTCGAGAAGCTGGTGGAAGGCATCAGCACCCTGGCAGCGGCGTTCTACCCGAAAAAGGTCATCGTGCGGCTCTCGGACTTCAAGTCCAACGAATACGCCAACCTGATCGGCGGCAAGCTCTACGAGCCGGAAGAAGAAAACCCGATGCTGGGTTTCCGTGGCGCGTCGCGTTACATCAGCGAAGCGTTCCGTGACTGCTTCGAACTCGAATGCCGCGCCCTCAAGCGCGTGCGTAACGAGATGGGCCTGACCAACGTCGAGATCATGGTGCCCTTCGTGCGCACCCTGGGCGAGGCGAGCCAGGTGGTGGACCTGCTGGCCGAAAACGGCTTGTCCCGGGGCGAAAACGGCCTGCGCGTCATCATGATGTGCGAATTGCCGTCCAACGCGATCCTGGCCGAGGAGTTCCTGGAATTCTTCGACGGTTTCTCCATCGGTTCCAACGACCTGACCCAACTGACCCTGGGCCTGGACCGCGACTCCGGGATCATCGCCCACCTGTTCGATGAGCGTAACCCGGCCGTCAAGAAGCTGTTGGCCAACGCCATCCAGGCCTGCAACAAGGCCGGCAAGTACATCGGGATTTGCGGCCAAGGCCCTTCCGATCACCCTGACCTGGCCAAATGGCTGATGGAGCAGGGCATCGAAAGCGTCTCGCTGAACCCCGATTCCGTGCTGGAAACCTGGTTCTTCCTGGCCGAAGGCCAAGCTTCGGCTTAAGGTCGATACGTCAAAAGTGCCGGTCACCCGTCAAGGGTGACCGGCATTCTTATCTGTGCAGGGCGGAACTCCTTCCGGACGCCGCCCTTTTTTGTGCAAGAGCATTATGCAAAGCAGCAGCAATCTGTTTCCCGTCGCCTTGATCAGCGCTGAACGTCGTGGCGACCTGAGTGAAGATGTGTATCGCCTCAAACCCGGCAACAGCCCCGACGGTACCGTCGAGTTGGCCGTTACCCGTTTGGGCTTGGCCGATGTCCCGGAAAACCGGGGCATCCCGGTCATTTTGTTGCATGGCAGTTTTTCCAATCGGCGCTTCTGGTATTCGCCCAAAGGGATCGGCCTGGGGGCTTACCTGGCGCGCCAGGGATTCGACGTGTGGATCCCGGAAATGCGCGGCCATGGGCTGTCGCGGCGCAATCACGACTACGCCAGGAACCGCGTCGCCGATTACGCGCGTTACGATTTGCCGGCGATTGGTGCGTTTGTGCGCGAACAAAGTGCGCAGATCCCGCATTGGATCGGCCACTCCCTCGGCGGCACGACCCTGGCGGCGGCCCTCGGCGGGCAGCATCTTGGCGCGCCGGCGGTGGCCTCGGTGGCCCTGTTTGGCTGTCAGGTCAGTCGCACCCACTGGCCGTTGAAAATCCCGCCGGTGGAGTGGACCGGCCGCTTGCTGCTCAAGCGTTTTGGTCAACTGTCCGGCTCGCGGCTCAAGCGCGGCCCGGAGGACGAGCCGGCAGGCGTGCTGGTCGAAGCCATGCGTTGGAATGGCCTGTTTGGCCGCTTTGGCGAAGGTAAGCAGGATTGGTGGAAAGGCCTGGCCGACGTTGATGTGCCGCTGCTGGCCGTCAGTGCTGCAGGCGACCACCAGGACCCCGATTGGGCCTGCCGCAAGTTGTTCGAACAAATCGGTTCGCAGCATCGCCAGTACCTGTGCCTGGGGCGTCAGCAAGGTTTTACCGGTGATTTCGGGCATGTGGAGATGCTGGTCAGCAAAGCCGCACAAATGGAAGTGTGGCCGCTGGTGGCGCAATGGCTGAAAGATCCGCTGACACCGTTGTTCGGCGCCCCGGCCGAGGTCGCGGCCAGCGTTTGATGCAGTGCTCTGCCAAAGGCGTTTCACTCGTGTGTGGTTGCGGCTAAGATATGACGCGGTAAACGCTTCTGGTCATATTCAGTCGCGCAGTGGCTATTGCGTTGCGGCCAGGCGGATGGGATGTTTCGCACCTGCTTCGGTCCGTGCTTCTTTCGAAAGACACTTCTTTGACGGAAAGGAATTTTTCAATGAACCATTACGTGACCCCCGACTTGTGCGACGCCTACCCTGACCTGGTGCAGGTGGTCGAGCCGATGTTCAGCAATTTCGGCGGCCGAGACTCTTTCGGTGGCGAGATCGTCACCATCAAATGCTTCGAAGATAACTCCCTCGTCAAGGAGCAGGCCGACCAGCCGGGCGCTGGCAAGGTGCTGGTGGTGGACGGCGGTGGTTCCCTGCGCCGCGCGCTGCTGGGCGACATGATCGCCGAAAAAGCCGCGAAAAACGGTTGGGAAGGGCTGGTGATCTACGGCTGCATCCGTGACGTCGACGTTATCGCCCAGACCGACCTGGGGGTGCAGGCCCTGGCCAGCCATCCGATGAAGACCGACAAGCGCGGCATCGGCGACTTGAACGTGGTGGTCACCTTCGCCGGTGTGACGTTCCGCCCGGGCGAGTACATCTATGCGGACAACAACGGCGTGATCGTCTCGCCAAGCCCGCTGAAAATGCCTGAATAAACCGCAATAGACGACAGGGGTAAGGATGTTCGAGGAAGAAAACGCGCAGTGGGGGCTGGTGCATGCCCTGGTGCTGGACGGTAAAGGCGGTGCGCGTTCGATTGCCCGGACTGAGCTCGACGACTTGCAACTGCAGCCCCAGGAAAGCCTGTGGCTGCACTGGGACCGCAGTCACCCGCAAACCCAGACCTGGCTGCGCAAATCCAGCGGCTTGAGCGAGTTTGCCTGTGACCTGTTGTTGGAGGAGAACACCCGTCCGCGCCTGTTGCCGCTGCCGGACTCGGAATTGCTGCTGTTCCTGCGCGGGATCAACCTCAACCCGGGGGCTGAGCCAGAAGACATGGTGTCGGTGCGCATTTTTGCGGCCGCCAGTCGGGTGATTTCGTTGCGCCTGCGCCCACTGCGCGCCACCGATGAGCTGTTGGTGCAGTTGGCGGAGGGCAAAGGTCCAAAGACATCCTCGGAACTCATCCTTTATATGGCCCAATACCTGACCCATAAAGTGCAGGATCTGGTCACCGACCTGTCTGAAATCGTCGACGTAGAGGAAGAAAAACTCGATGCCGACGAACGGTACACACCGGAGCATGGCAGCGTCTTGCAGATCCGCCGCCGAGCGGCCGGGCTCAAGCGATTCCTGTCGCCGCAGCGGGAAATTTTTGCCCAGCTTACGCGGATCAGGTTGCCGTGGTTTTGTGATGACGATGCCGACTACTGGAACGAATTGAACAACAGCCTGACCCGCTACCTGGAAGAGCTCGAATTGACCCGGGAGCGCGTGGGGCTTGTGCTTGAGACCGAAGACCGGCGCTTGAGCGTACGCATGAACCGCACCATGTATCGCTTCGGGATCATCACCGGGATTTTCCTGCCGATGAGTTTCCTGACCGGTTTGTTGGGTATAAATGTGGGCGGAATACCGTTCTCCGCCAGCCCCTATGGATTCGTGATTGCGTGCCTGTTGATGGTGTCGGTCGCGCTCGGACAATGGTGGCTATTTCGACGATTGCGCTGGGTTTGAGCTGAATATGACCTGAACGTAGGAAGGGTCCTATGTGACCCCAAGAATTTTACCCTCGTCTTTTAAAACACTTGCGAGAGGTCTTTATGCACGATCCGTTCGAACAGTCTTTGCGTGACATGCTCAATGCTTCGCCGTCCAACCGTGACGACGACGCCTGCCTGGGCCGCGTGTTGAAAACCGCCAACCGTCAGGTGGGGGCGGGGGACTTGTTCGGTCTGCTCGGCCGTTGGCTGCCGGCGTTGATGATGGCCCTGAACAACGGTTCGGCCCACGTATCACCGGTTTCCCGTCGTAAACCTCTTGCTCGCACTGCTGATAAGGCTGATTGAATATGGAACTTGATCTCTGGACCCAGAGCCTGGTCACCGCGATGACCGCATTGTGGACCAAGGTGGCGAATTTCATTCCCAACCTGTTTGGTGCCCTGGTCCTGGTATTGCTGGGCTTTGTCGTGGCCAAGCTGCTCGACACCCTGCTGTCCAAATTGCTTGCGAAATTGGGCCTGGATCGCTTGATGGCAGGCACCGGCCTGACCAAGCTGTTGGGCCGTGCCGGGCTGCAGGTGCCGATCTCTACCCTGATCGGCAAGATCGTCTATTGGTTCGTTTTGCTGATTTTTCTGGTTTCTGCGGCCCAATCACTTGGACTTGAGCGAGTTTCAGCTACGCTCGACATGCTGGCGCTGTATTTGCCGAAGGTTTTCGGCGGCGCGCTGGTTCTGCTGGTAGGTGTTTTGCTGGCGCAACTGGCCAATGGGCTGGTGCGCGGCGCCGCCGAAGGCGTGGGGTTGGACTATGCTGCTGGCCTGGGGCGTATCGCCCAGGGGCTGGTGATCATCATCAGTATTTCGGTCGCGATCAGCCAGTTGGAGGTCAAGACTGACCTGCTCAACCACGTGATTGTGATTGTTTTGATTACCGTTGGTCTGGCCGTTGCGCTGGCCATGGGGTTGGGAAGCCGGGAAATTGCCGGGCAGATTCTTGCGGGAATCTATGTGCGTGAGTTGTATCAGGTAGGGCAACAGGTGCGTGTAGGCGAGGTCGAAGGGCAAATCGAGGAGATCGGCACAGTCAAGACGACAGTGCTGACCGATGACGGCGACCTGGTGTCGCTGTCCAATCGGATTCTCCTGGAGCAGCAGGTCAGTAGCCGCTAATCCGGCAAACCCTGCTAATGTACGCCGCCGCAAACCCGGCTGACCGGGCTGTGGCGGACATTGACCTGACTGTCGGCACGACTTGTTTTGAATAAAGCCCAAACGCTGTCCACGCGCTATGACCCCCGTGAGCTCTCTGATGAGGAGTTGGTCGCGCGCTCGCACACGGAGCTGTTTCACGTAACTCGCGCGTACGAAGAATTGATGCGCAGATATCAACGCACTTTGTTCAACGTTTGTTCAAGGTATTTAGGGAACGATAGAGATGCGGATGATGTCTGTCAGGAAGTGATGCTCAAGGTGCTGTACGGCCTGAAGAACTTCGAGGGCAAATCGAAGTTCAAGACATGGCTATACAGCATCACGTACAACGAGTGCATCACGCAGTATCGGAAGGAACGGCGAAAGCGTCGCTTGATGGACGCCTTGAGTCTGGACCCCCTTGAGGAAGCGTCTGAAGAAAAGGCGCCGGCACCCGAGGAGAAGGGCGGACTCGATCGCTGGTTGGTGCATGTGAACCCGATTGACCGTGAAATTCTGGTGCTACGATTTGTCGCAGAGCTGGAATTTCAGGAAATCGCCGACATCATGCACATGGGTTTGAGTGCTACAAAAATGCGTTACAAACGTGCTCTAGATAAATTACGTGAGAAATTTGCGGGCGAGACTGAAACTTAGTGCGTGGCAAATATCTCTTACGTGTAGGCAAGTTCTGTTAGACTTGTCGCCGAGTTGTCCCCCGGTTTGTGGGACTGCTTTACAATCACCAGATGGGGATTTAACGGATGAAACTGAAAAACACCTTGGGCTTGGCCATTGGTTCTCTTATTGCCGCTACTTCTTTCGGCGTTCTGGCACAAGGCCAAGGCGCAGTTGAAGGCGAGCTGTTCTACAAGAAGCAGTACAACGATAGCGTCAAGCACATCGAAGACGGCTTCAATCCTGGCGCTCGCATCGGTTACTTCCTGACCGACGACCTGTCCTTGAACCTGTCCTACGACAAGACCAACCACACCCGTTCGAACGACGGTACTGGTAACCAGAAGATCAAAGGCGATACCGGCAGCCTGGTTGCCCAGTATCACTTCGGTCAAGCTGGCGTAGACAGCCTGCGTCCATACGTAGAAGGCGGTTTCGGTCACCAGAGCCGTACCAACGTTCAGGCTGACGGCCACAGCGGTCGCGACCAGACTACCTTCGCTACCGTTGGTACTGGCGTGAAGTACTACTTCACCAACAACCTGTACGCTCGTGCCGGTGTTGAAGCTGACTACGGTCTGGACAACGGCAAGTGGGACTACTCCGCACTGGTTGGCCTGGGCGTAAACTTCGGCGGTAACGCTGGCGCAGCCGCTCCAGCTCCTACCCCAGCTCCAGCTCCAGAGCCAACTCCAGAGCCAGAAGCTCCAGTTGCTCAGGTTGTTCGTGTTGAGCTGGACGTGAAGTTCGACTTCGACAAGTCCGTTGTTAAGCCTAACAGCTACGGCGACGTGAAAAACCTGGCCGACTTCATGGCTCAGTACCCAGCTACCAACGTAGAAGTTGCTGGTCACACTGACTCCGTAGGTCCAGACGCCTACAACCAGAAGCTGTCCCAGCGTCGTGCTGACGCTGTTAAGCAAGTCCTGGTTAAAGACGGCGTGGCTCCTAGCCGCATCACCGCAGTAGGTTACGGCGAATCCCGCCCAGTTGCTGACAACGCAACTGAAGCTGGTCGTGCTGTTAACCGTCGCGTAGAAGCGTCGGTTGAAGCTCAAGCTCAGTAATTACTGAGTGGTAGAAAAAAGCCCGGCTTAGGCCGGGCTTTTTTTCGCCTGCGATTTGGCATCAGCCGTGAAAAAGTCCATACAGCAGCACCAGGTTGATCAGCAGCGACAGCAGCGCCAACGTCCGCCAGACCTTCAGCGGCTCGCGCTCCAACAGCGGCCTGGGGCGAACACTCAGCTCGCGGCGATCGGCCTGTTCCAGCGTCAACAGCCATTCCTCGGCGGTTTCATAACGTTGCGCAGGCTGGGCGGCCACGGCTCGCTCCAGGCTGAGGGGTAGCCAGTCCGGCAGATCGGGGCGATAGCGGCTGGCGCTGACGGCCTGATTGAATCGGGGCCTTTGGAAGGCCTCGATTTCACCGTAGGGATAATGCCCGGTCAGCAGGTAATACAGGCACACACCGACGCCGTATAAATCCTGTTGAGCCGTAGGGCGCTCACCATTGAATGCCTCGGGGGCGATGAAACTCGGGGTGCCTGGCAGTGCGTGAGCACGATCTTCCGAGAGTCCCGGGCAGTAGGCCAGGCCGAAATCCAGCACGCGCAGCTCACCGTCGTCGCCCAGCAGCAGGTTTTCCGGCTTGATGTCGCGGTGCAGGATCTGTCGCCGGTGCAGCATGCCTACCGCGCGCAGCAAGCGTTCGGCCACCGATTGCCACTGCGCCAACGGCAATGGGCCTTGTTGCTTGAACAGTTCGGCCAGGGTGCGTCCCGGGTATTCGCGCATGACGTAATACAGATGCTGACGCGTGCTGGCGGCGTGCACCTCAGGAAATGCGCGCCCGGCCACGCGGCGCAAAAACCACTCCTCGGACAACAGGGCCTGTCCGGCATCGTGGTCATCGTCGCGATTCAGCGGCAGGGTTTTCAGCAGCCAGGGTTGCTGCTGTGCATCGCGCACACGGTACAGCACGGATTGTCGGCTGTGTGCGAGCACGCTTTCCACTTGCCAGCCCTCGAACTGCTGCCCGGCTTTCAAGGGCGGGGGCAGTGGCCATTGCTGCAACTGCACCAGCGCATCGCCGAGGGTGGCTGCACCGAGGGTGTCGATGCGCACCAGCAGGGCGCTGGCATTGTCCTGGCTGCCTGCCAGGTGCGCAGTATTCACCAGCGTGTTGACCGCCCAGTCCAGGTCGGTTTGTTCGCGCAGGATCGCACCGATGCTGTGATCGCCCAGGGTTGCCCATACGCCGTCGCTGAGCAGCACAAAGCACTCGCCTTCGCGCAATTGGCCGTCCAGGAAGTCCACCACCAGGTGTTGATCCAGGCCCAGTGCACGTTTGAGCACATGCTGCATACCCGGCTGCTCCCAGACGTGGTCTTCGCTGATGCGCTGCAAATCGCCGTCCAGCCAGCGGTACACCCGGCAATCGCCGACATGGGCGAGGGTAAAACGTTGCCCGCGAAACACCAGGGCGCTGAGGGTCGTGAGCAAGGGCTGGCCACCGCCATTGGCCTGTAGCCAGCGGTTCTGCGCCAACAGTAAGCGCTCCAGAGACTGAGCCACGCCCCAGGTCGGCGGCGTGGCGTAGTAGTCCAGGGCCAGGGCCTGCACGGTCGAGCGCGCGGCCAGGCCGCCATCGGCGCACTGGCTCACCCCGTCGGCGATGGCACACAGGTAGCCTTTGCTCGCCGCGAGTTCCGCCACGGGGGTGACGACGCGCAGGGCGTCCTGGTTTTCCGCCCGAGGGCCGATGACGCTGGCGTGGGCGACGCTCAGTCGCAGGCTCATCAGACGCGTGCGGCGGTCACGGCGGCCGAACCCCAGGTGGTTCTCCAGCGCCGCTTGACGCCGTGCAGGCCGAACCAGGCCAGTACACCCAGGCTGGCGAACAACCACAAGGCCATCTGATAGCTGCCGGTGCTTTGCTTGATTGCACCCATGCCCGCTGCCAGGGCGAAACCGCCGATGCCGCCGGCCATGCCGATCAGGCCGGTCATCACGCCGATTTCGCGCCGGAAACGTTGCGGCACCAGTTGGAATACCGCGCCATTTCCGGCGCCCAGTCCAAGCATGGTGCAGACAAACAAGGCGAGCGCCGCGTAGGAACTGGGCAAGTTGAAGCCGACCGCCGCGATGCAGATCGCCGCCACGCTGTACATGCCCAGCAAGGTGCGGATTCCGCCGAAGCGATCCGCCAGGGCGCCGCCCAACGGGCGCATCAGGCTGCCGCCGAACACGCAGGCCGCGGTGTAGTAGCCGGCCGTTACCGGGCTCAGGCCATACTGGTCGTTGAAGTAGCCGGGCAGGGCGCTGGCCAGGCCGATGAAGCCGCCAAAGGTCACGCTGTAGAAGAACATGAACCACCAGCTGTCGCGGTCGCCAAGGGCCTTGAAATAGTCAGCCATGGATTTGGCTTGCGGCCGCTGCGGCGCATTGCGCGCCAGCCAGGCGAAGACCACCAGGGTCAGCACCAGTGGAATCAAGGCAAAACCGAACACGTTGCTCCAGCCAAACGCGGCTGCCAGCACCGGGGCGAGCAAGGCGGCGAACACCGTGCCCGAGTTGCCCGCACCGGCAATGCCCATGGCCTTGCCCTGGTGTTCAGCCGGATACCACTGCGACGCCAACGGCAGCGCCACGGCGAACGATGCGCCAGCCATGCCGAGGAACACCCCAAGCAGCAACGCTTGCTCATAACTGTGGATGCCGAGTTTCCAGGCGCCAAACAAGGCGGCAATCACAATCACCTGGCCGATCAGTCCGGCGGTCTTGGGCGACAGCTTGTCGGCCAGCATGCCCATCAGGAAGCGCAGTACTGCGCCCGCGAGGATCGGAGTCGCGACGACCAGGCCGCGTTGTTGAGTGGTCAGGTGCAGGTCGGCTGCAATTTGCACCGCCAGTGGACCCAGGAGGTACCAGACCATGAAGCTCAGGTCGAAATACAGGAACGCGGCAAACAGGGTCGGGGTGTGCCCGGATTTCCAGAAGCTTGATTTCATCACGCACCTCAACGGTTGGGAGTCTTGTAAAAAGGCCTGGTGATGGAACAGCCGGCTAAGGCCGCCCCACCTTGCCCCGGAAAAGGGGGACAGAACGAAAAAACGCCGCCACCGGGTTCGCGAGGGCAAACCGGGTGTGCGACGTCTTTGTCGTGGAGGGGCAACCGCCGTTGGCTACCTGTGATGATTCTTTAGCAAGAGCTGCGCCACATCAGCCGAGCAGCTCGTTCATGGCGATAATCTGCTCTGCCACCTGAATCAGCTTCTGCTGGCGGCTCATGGCCTGGCGGCGCATCAAGGTGTAGGCCTCTTCTTCATTGCACGCCTTCATTTTCATCAGCATGCCCTTGGCCAGCTCGATGC
Organism: Pseudomonas sp. PS01298; assembly: GCF_029959745.1. NCBI lineage: Bacteria > Pseudomonadati > Pseudomonadota > Gammaproteobacteria > Pseudomonadales > Pseudomonadaceae > Pseudomonas > Pseudomonas sp. PS01298. The sequence goes on from NZ_JASCPP010000063.1 coordinate 23,081, forward strand.
GCTTGCGCTCGGCCAACTGCTGGTCACGCGCCTGCAGCTGGGCGCGCAAGGCCTGGTCGCTTTCGAAACGCGCCATGGCCACGTCGAGAATCGGCTGCAGGCGCTGCGCTTGGATACCTTCGACGATGTAGGCGCTGACCCCGGACTTGATCGCCTGGCGCATCACATTCGGGTCGTGCTCGTCGGTGAACATCACGATCGGCCTGGGCTGGTCGCGACTGACCAGCACCACTTGCTCCATCACATCGCGGCCCGGCGACTCGGTATCGATCAGGATCACGTCCGGGCGCACCGTTTCGACGCGCGCCGGCAGGTCGATGGTCAGGCCGGACTCATCGATCACCTCAAAACCGGCCTCGATCAGCGCCGCCCTGAGGCGGCCGACCTTGCGCGGGGTGTCGTTGATCAACAGGATTCGCAGCATTGGGGGCCTCCTCTCAGCGCAAGGCATGGCGGCTGGCATGATCAGCCATGGCGTGCAGGCGGAAGCTGCGCGCGTAGCCCGCGGGGTCGGAGCCGTCCCATACTTTGCCGTCGATCAGTTGGCTGCTGCGCATGTCCTGGCCGTTATCAGTGATACCCAAGGCATCGGCGGCCTGGCGATACAGCGCCAGTTGCTGCACCTGGCGGGCCACGCCCAGGTAGTCGGGATCTTCGCGTAGCAGGCCCCAGCGCCGGAACTGGGTCATGAACCACATGCCATCGCAGAGGTAGGGCAGGTTCACCTCGCCACCGGCAAAAAAACGCAGGGCGTGGGGGTCTTGCCACTGGTTGCCCAGGCCGTCGTCATAGGCGCCCAGCAGGCGCGGTTCGATGCAGTCGAGTGGCGCATCGAGGTACTCGCGGCCGCTGAGCAACTGCGCGGTGGAGCGACGGTTTTCATTGTTCTGCTCGATAAAGCGGCTGGCCTCCAGGATCGCCATCACCAACACGCGGGCGGTGTTGGGGTATTGATCGACAAAGGCCTGGGTGCAGCCGAGGACCTTTTCCGGATGGTTCGGCCAGATCGCCTGGGTGGTCGCCAGGGTGAACCCCTGGTTCTGCTTGACCGCGCTGGCGCACCAGGGCTCGCCGACGCAGAAGCCGTCGATGCGTCCCGCCTGCAGGTGCGCAACCATTTGCGGGGGAGGAACCACGACGCTGTCCACATCCTGCAATGGATGAATGCCCTGGCTTGCCAGCCAGTAATACAGCCACATGGCGTGGGTGCCGGTAGGAAAGGTCTGGGCGAAGGTGAGTTTTGTTCGGCTTTGGTGCACGTGGCGGTCGAGCGCTTCAGGAGTGATCACGCCTTGCTGCTGCAAGCCGTGGGACAGGTTGATGCTCTGGCCGTTCTGGTTGAGCCCCATCAGCACCGCCATGTCGGTGGGCGCGACGCCGCCGATGCCCAGGTGCACTGCATAGATCAGCCCATAAAGGCTGTGGGCGGCATCCAGTTCACCGCTGACCAGTTTGTCGCGCAGGTTGGCCCACGAGCTTTGGCGCTTGAGGTTCAGGGTCAGTCCGTAAGGTTGAGCGAAGCCCTGGGTGGCAGCCACCACCAGCGATGCGCAATCGCTCAAGGCCATGAAGCCCAGGTCGAGGCTGCTTTTTTCCGGGGCATCGCTGCCGTTGACCCAGGCCAACGGGTCGCTCGCCGGGCTGCTGCCTACCGAATCGTTCATCCAACACCTACCTTTTCGTTCACAAAAAAGCGCCGTTCCCTCAGATGGCGCTGCAAGCCATTGCGGGTAACGACGCCTTTGTCCGTAAGCGCACTCCACCATTGGTGTGCGCTCTGATACAGAGTTCCAAGCAAGGCACATGCCACGGGCTGGCAGGCGCAGTCTGCCGTCAACTTTCCATCAAGATTGAAACCGGCCTGGCTTTCAGTATGGCCGCAATCTCAATGCCAGGCCCACCCAGGAAACCCCACGGTGCACGCTGACTTTCCCGCAACGATTCCACGCCTACGGTGTTGCCGCTGGCTCCTGTTGGCCGCACTGATGCTGGCCAATGTGGTTGCCTGGGGCGAGCACTACCAGGCGCAGGATGACAGCCTGCATACCGTGTTTACCGCGTTGTCTTTGCCTTTGGGCCTGCCCATCGTCGTCAGCCGCGAGGTCGCGCGCAAACGTTTCAGCGGGGTGCTCGACCTCGATGCACCCCAGCAGACCCTGGAGGCGCTTGCGTTGCAGCAGGGGCTGATCTGGTACAGCGACGGGCAAGTGCTGTACGTCTATGACGCTGGCGAGGCCAAAAGCTCCGCGGTGACGTTACGGCACATTTCCATCGACAGGCTGCGCGCCCTGATGCGCCGCTCGGGTCTCGACGAGTCACGCTATCCGCTGCGCGCGAGTGGTGGGCGGACATTCTATGTGTCCGGACCACCGAGCTATGTCGACCAGGTGCTGCACCTGGCCCGGATGATGGATCGGCAAAGGGCTGACCTGCGTGTGGGGACCCAGGCATTCGGCGTGGTCCAGGTGCTCAACAGTGCGGTGGCGGACCGGCAGTACGGCTCCAGCGACCGGCCCGTCACCGTGCCGGGGATGGCGTCGATGATCGAGTCCGTGCTGTCCAGTGAACTGAAGGGGGCACTGGCAGACAAGAGCCTTGCCGTCATCGCGTACCCGGATACCAACAGCCTGCTGATCAAGGGCAAGCCTGCGCAGGTGAGCTTCATCCAGGCACTGGTGGCGGAACTGGACCTGCCCAAGCGGTCGATCGAGGTTTCGCTGTGGCTGGTGGACGTCGACCACGATGAATTGAAAAAGCTCGGCCTGGCCGGGGATGACAACGCCAGGCCAATGACCACTCAACTCCTGAAGCCTTCGGATGATAACCGCTTGATGGCGCACATCGCGGCGCTGGAGCGTAAACGACGGGCGAGGGTGGTGACGTTGCCGGTGATGATGACCCAAGAGAATGTGCCGGCAGTGTTCCAGGACAACTACACGTTCTACCTGCCGGCCCCCGGTGAGGAAGAGGCGAGCTGGAAACCGGTGCGTTACGCCACCCAGGTCAGTGTCTTGCCACGTTTTGCCGAGGCCAACCAGATCGAGATGCTCATCGACATTGAGGACGGCCGCCCGATGACCGAAGCCGGACGGCACGCCAGGCACACTGCGGTCGGGCAAGTGGGCGTGGGCAGTGTGGTGCGTGTCGAGCCAGGCAAACGGTTGTGGCTGGGCGTGTTTCGCCGCGATACCGGGGAGCAGGGGCGTGGTGCGGGGCCGATGCGCAGGGCCGAAGTACGCCTGTTTGTCATTCAGGCGCAGGCCGTGGGCAGCGAGGTGAAGACGCTGGCAGGGGGTGTCGGGCCACCTCCGTTGACAGCGTCGCAATACGAGCGAGTGCAACGTGCTTTTGTGCGCCCGGGTCGTGATATCTCACCATGAATAAGGCGTTACCCCATGCATCTGGAAATCCTACTGCAGGAACAACTGATCAGCCGCAGGCGCCTGGCAGCGTTCGCCCCAGGGAAGGTGTTGCCCTTGGCGCCCGAGATCATTCACTGCGTGGAAGTACGGGTTAACGGCCAGTTACTGGCCTTGGGCGAATTGGTGCAATTGGAGGACAGGTTAGGGGTGGAGCTGCATGAGGTGTACCAGGAATGGGCGCCTGGTTGGGCTGGATAGAGAAATGTCTGACGTGGAGGTTACGAAAGTCGCGGAATGTACGGGCTTTTTCCTAGCGTTAGCCATGAGGCAGGTTTTTATAGTCGTGCCGTGGGCGTAGGCGCCATTACTCGAAATAGGGACTTGAATGTCAGCTGTTGAATGCCGAGGTAGGTATGGCCGTCGTGGGTAATAAATTGACGAGGACTCCCCTGGTTTTCGCTCAATGGACCCTGCACGGCGATGGTCGTCTGACTGGCGAGCACGCGGATGTTCAGTTGCCGCCAAAGGAGTGGCACGTTTTGCGCCTGCTGCTGGCTTCCGGCGGCGTGTTGATGACCAAGGATCGCTTGTTGGAACTGGCATGGCCCCAGGGAGAGGTGGCCGAGGAGTCGCTGACCCGCTGCATTTATTCACTGCGCAAATACCTGGGGGCCGACAAGGGATTCATCAAGACGATCTACGGTCGCGGGTACCGCTTCACCTGTCCGGTCAGGCTTGAGGCGCAAGCTCCAGGTGGGATGGAGCAGGTGTGCTCGGCGTGCGGTCAAGTCAGCCCTGTGCAGTCAGGGCATGAGCGGATAAAACATGCTTAGGTTGTGCATCAAGGGCTTGCTGCTCGGCCTGTTGATGAGCAGCCATCGGGCCCTCGCCTATTGCTGGGAAGAAACGGCCAGTCGTTATGGTATCGAGCCGGAATTGCTGCAGGCTATCGCCGACGTGGAATCGGGTTACCGTGCGGACGTGATCAGCCCTGCCAACCGTAATGGCACTCGGGATATCGGGCTGATGCAGATCAACAGCATCCATTTGCCTCGCTTGCTCAAACAGGGGATTACCGAGGAGCGCTTGTTGAGTGAGCCGTGCCTGTCAGTCGAGGTGGGGGCTTCGATTCTTGCCGAGTTTATCCAGCGCTTTGGCTACAACTGGACAGCCGTGGGTTCCTATAACGTGGGACCCGGGCCCGGACCGCAGCGCGAGGCATTGCGCCTGCGCTATGCGGAAAAAATCTGGACGCGTTATGAAGCCCTGGTCACGCAGCGCTATTGATGTTTGGGCGGCATGCCTCGCGCGTAAGCCGTCACCCCGGCTATAATCGGCGCCACCTTTCGCCGCCATCCGAGTCTAGCCCGCCCATGTATACCCTGGCCCGCCAGCTGTTGTTCAAACTCTCCCCGGAAACCTCCCACGATCTGTCGCTGGACTTGATCGGTGCCGGTGGGCGTCTGGGGCTCAATGGCCTGGTATGCAAGACTCCGGCGAAAATGCCGGTCTCGGTGATGGGCCTGGAGTTCCCCAACCCGGTCGGCTTGGCTGCTGGCCTGGACAAGAACGGCGCCGCCATCGATGGCTTTGCGCAGTTGGGTTTCGGCTTTGTCGAAATCGGCACTGTGACCCCACGGCCACAGCCAGGTAACCCCAAGCCCCGAATTTTCCGCCTGCCGGAAGCCGAGGCAATCATCAACCGCATGGGCTTCAACAACCTCGGTGTCGATCATCTGTTGTCGCGAGTTCAAGCGGCGAAGTACAAGGGCATCCTGGGGATCAATATCGGCAAGAACTTCGATACCCCGGTAGAACGCGCGGTCGATGATTACCTGATCTGCCTGGACAAGGTCTACGCCCACGCCAGTTATGTCACCGTCAACGTCAGTTCGCCCAACACCCCGGGCCTGCGCAGCCTGCAGTTTGGTGACTCGCTCAAGCAATTGCTCGAAGCCCTGCGTCAGCGTCAGGAAGACCTGGCCGTGCGTCATGGCAAGCGCGTGCCGTTGGCAATCAAGATTGCCCCGGACATGAGCGATGAAGAAACCGTGCTGGTGGCCCAGGCCCTGGTTGATTCAGGCATGGACGCGGTAATCGCGACCAACACCACCTTGAGCCGTGTCGGTGTCGAAGGCCTGGCCCATGGGGATGAGGCGGGTGGCTTGTCGGGCGCGCCGGTGCGTGACAAGAGCACGCACATCGTCAAGGTGCTGGCTGCCGAGCTGGCCGGACGGCTGCCGATCATCGCGGTAGGCGGTATTACCGAAGGCAAACACGCGGCCGAGAAAATCGCCGCCGGCGCAAGCCTGGTGCAACTCTACTCGGGCTTCATCTATAAAGGCCCGGCGCTGATCCGTGAGTCGGTGGACGCCATTGTGGCGAGCGGGCTTGCCCCGCGTTGGGCTGCGCAGCAGCCCCAATAAGCCCAGAGATGCAGCGCCCGGTGTCCGGGCCTGCCGCGCAACCCAACACGCGGAAAGCCTGTTCGCGAGAATAAAAAAGGGCTCCTCAAAAGGAGCCCCCTGGGCCGAAGCCCGCCGCCTGGATAGGGCGTGCGTGGTTAAGTCGTTACGTATTCGTGGTGATGTCGGAATTAAAAGCCCTTGATTAGCCGACGGCGTGAAGTTCGTTGAGTCTGTGGATGCCCGCAGTGCCAGTCATACCGTCCCAGTTGTCGCCACGTCCTTCTCGCCAGCCGTTGATCCAGGCTTGGCGTACCGACGGTAGAGTAAATGGGCAAAGCTCACGGGATTTGCCATGAACGCCATATTGATATCCGCGTAAAAATGCTCTTTCCAACGGATCACGCTTAAGTCTTCTCATAGGGTGTTTCCCTCACTTGTTGACTGTCTAGATATCCTTCGGCCTCGTCCGAGGCCGGGCAGAGTTTTTCTGCCGTTGGTGGGCTCGCTGCCGGCGTGGCGAGCCTATGTGTCGGCGTCGTTACGGCGCCAACCTGTGTTGAGTTCTAACCAATAGGTCACATGGATTCAATGATCGTTTTGTCATAAGCACGTAACGATAACGATGCTATAGCCATAAGCTGGGCTGGCTTTTCGCCCCATTTATTCGGCAAAGCCAGCTATGATGCACCCTGCAAAGAGGACAGGTTTAATCCTTTAGTGAGAATGCCCGCTCGTTGCAGTCGGTTATTATTCGACGAAGGGTCGGAATATTTCGTTTTGTTACTGCTTTGTTGTTTGGAAACTTCTCTCTGCCCCGTCGATAAAGGCTCAAGCGCCCGTCAGACGGGGTGGGACGGCACATTCGTGCCACGCGAGCACTCTTCAAGAAAAGTGCTTGATTGAAAACCGAACCGGCGATGCGTCGCCCGTTCATTTATTGCTGAAAAGCCTGGAATGCCCATGTCGGACCGTTTTGAACTCTTCCTCACTTGCCCCAAGGGCCTCGAAGGCCTGCTGATCGAGGAAGCCGTCGGGCTTGGCCTTGAGGAAGCCCGCGAGCACACCTCGGCCGTGCGCGGCATGGCCGACATGGAAACCGCCTACCGCCTGTGCCTCTGGTCGCGCCTCGCTAACCGCGTGCTGCTGGTGCTCAAGCGCTTCCCGATGAAGGACGCCGAAGACCTCTACCACGGCGTGCTGGATATCGAATGGGCCGACCACATGGTCCCGGACGGCACCCTGGCCGTGGAGTTCAGCGGCCACGGCTCGGGCATCGACAACACGCACTTCGGCGCACTCAAGGTCAAGGATGCGATCGTCGACAAGCTGCGCACCCCGACCGGCGAGCGTCCGTCCATCGACAAGATCAACCCGGACCTGCGCATCCACCTGCGCCTGGACCGTGGCGAAGCCATCCTGTCCCTCGACCTCTCCGGCCACAGCTTGCACCAGCGCGGCTATCGCCTGCAGCAGGGCGCCGCGCCGTTGAAGGAAAACCTGGCCGCTGCGATCCTGATCCGTGCAGGCTGGCCGCGTATTGCTGCCGAAGGCGGCGCGTTGACGGACCCGATGTGCGGCGTGGGTACCTTCCTGGTGGAAGGCGCAATGATCGCCGCCGACATGGCGCCCAACCTGAACCGCGAGCTGTGGGGTTTCACCACCTGGCTCGGTCACGTCCCGGCGCTGTGGAAAAAACTGCACGCCGAAGCTGCCGAACGTGCGGCCATCGGCATGAACAAGCCGCCGTTGTGGGTGCGTGGCTATGAAGCCGATCCACGCCTGATCCAGCCTGCGCGCAACAACATCGAGCGCGCCGGCCTCAGCCACTGGATCAAGGTGTACCAGGGCGAAGTCGGCACCTTCGAGCCGCGTCCGGACCAGCACCAGAAAGGCCTGGTGATCTGCAACCCGCCATACGGCGAGCGCCTGGGTGACGAAGCCAGCCTGTTGTACCTCTACCAGAACCTCGGCGAGCGTCTGCGCCAGGCGTGCATGGGGTGGGAGGCGGCAGTGTTCACCGGCGCGCCGGACCTCGGCAAGCGCATGGGCATCCGCAGCCACAAGCAGTACTCGTTCTGGAACGGCGCCTTGCCGTGCAAATTGCTGCTGATCAAAGTCAATCCGGATCAGTTCGTCACTGGCGAGCGCCGTACCCCGGAACAGCGCCAGGCCGAGCGTGAGCAAGCCGCCTACGACCAGGCCCCGGCCGAGCCGCAAGAGCGCCAGTACAACAAGAACGGTAACCCGATCAAGCCGGCCCCGGCCCCCGTGGTCGAGCAGGCGCGCCTGAGCGAAGGCGGGCAGATGTTCGCCAACCGCCTGCAGAAAAACCTCAAGCTGCTGGGCAAGTGGGCCAAGCGTGAAGGCGTGGATTGCTATCGGGTGTACGACGCCGACATGCCGGAATACTCGATGGCCATCGACCTGTACCACGACTGGGTGCACGTGCAGGAATACGCCGCGCCGAAGTCCATCGACCCGGAAAAAGCCTCGGCGCGCATGTTCGATGCCCTGGCCGCGATTCCCCAGGCGCTGAACATCGACAAGAGCCGCGTGGTGGTCAAGCGTCGCGAGCGTCAGAGCGGCACCAAGCAGTACGAGCGCCAAAGCGCCCAGGGCAAGTTCACCGAGGTCAGCGAAGGCGGCGTGAAGCTGCTGGTCAACCTCACCGACTACCTGGACACCGGCCTGTTCCTCGACCACCGCCCGATGCGCATGCGCATCCAGAAGGAAGCGGCCGGCAAGCGCTTCCTCAATCTGTACTGCTACACCGCCACCGCCAGTGTGCACGCCGCCAAGGGCGGCGCGCGCAGCACCACCAGCGTCGACCTGTCCAAGACCTACCTGGATTGGGCTCGTCGCAATTTCTCGCTCAACGGTTTCTCCGACAAGAACCGCCTGGAGCAGGGTGATGTGATGGCGTGGCTGGAGGCCAGCCGCGATGAGTTCGACCTGATCTTCATCGACCCGCCGACCTTCTCCAACTCCAAGCGCATGGAAGGCATCTTCGACGTGCAGCGTGACCACGTGCAGTTGCTCGACCTGGCCATGGCCCGCCTGGCACCGGGTGGCGTGCTGTACTTCTCGAACAACTTCCGCAAGTTCCAGCTCGAGGAAAACCTCAGCGAACGCTACGCGGTCGAGGAAATCAGCGACAAGACCATCGACCCGGATTTTGCGCGTAATGCGAAGATCCATCGGGCGTGGAAAATCACCGCTCGCTGATGGTTGCACCAAAAAGCCGCAAGCCTTGAATATTCGGGACTTGCGGCTTTTTTATGCTGGTCAAATACCGGTCCCGTAGCTATAACTTAACGCCTAGCCAAAGTGACACCCCCGCACACTGGCGTTGTGAGTGTTGCCTATGCCGTTGAACGCCGTCCGCCCGAAAATCCTAGGCTTTATCAGTGAGCAGGCATCGGCTTGGCTGGTGGCGTTGGTGGTGTTATTGGCAGGGTTCGCGCTGACCGCAATCGTCGCCTGGGCTGCTTCCGATCTCTATCAGCAACAGGTGCGCCAGCGCTTTCAGTTGCTGGTCAACGAACGGTATACGCGTCTGCAGGAGCGCTTCGAAGACCAGGAACAGCGCCTGAACAGCCTGCGGCGGTTTTTCGTCAATTCCGATGATGTGTCCCGCGATGAGTTCGACGGTTTTGCCCAGCCCTTGTTGTTGCGCGCCCGTGCCTATTCCTGGGCGCCGCGGGTATTTCGCAAGCAGCGCCGGCAATTTGAACAAGAGGTGTCGCGCCTGCGCGGTACCCCGTTTGTTATCCGTGAGTTGAATTCGGCCGGCGAGTTGGCCCCGGCGCCCGAGCGCGACGAATACGTACCGGTGCTCTACAGCCAGACTCAAAGCCTGTTGGGCGCACCCTTGGGTTTTGACCTGCTGGCCCAACCGCTGCGGCGCTCGGCGCTTGAGCGTGCGCAGTCGAGTGGCAAGCTGGCAGTGTCGCAACCGATGCAGTTGGTCGGTGTAGAACCGGGCTACTCAACCGGGGTATTGCTGGTGGCGCCGGTCAGCACCCCGGCGACTTCCGGGCAGTCGCAGAATGAGCCCTACGGCTACGTGATGGCGGTGATCAGCATGCGCCAGCTGGTCGCCGATGGGTTGCCCAAGCCGGACCGCGACAATCTGGTGATGCAGATTGTCGATACCTCCGATGTGCAAAAGCGCGTGCTTTTCGAGTCCGAGAATGCCGTGGGCAGCAGCGACCTCATCGGCGCGCGCCGCCTGACCCTGGGCGATCACGTGTACGCCTTGAGCCTGCGCCCGAGCCAGGTGTTCGACCAGGCCAACCATTCTTCACTGACCACGATCCTGAGCATGGGCGGCTTGCTCAGCCTGCTGCTCAGCAGCCTGCTCTATGTACTGGTGAGCCAGCGCCAGCGCGCGTTGAAACTGGTGGAGCAACGTACCGTGCAGTTGCGCCAGCGCGAGCAGGAACTGCGCGGGGCCCACGGTCAATTGCGCAGCGTGCTGAATGCCGCCACCCAGGTTGCGATCATCGCCACCGACCTGCGCGGTGTGATCAACACCTTTAACGCCGGGGCCGAGCAGATGCTGGGGTTCAAGGCCGACCAGGTCATGGGCACGCACACCCTCGAAAGCCTGCACCTGGCCTCGGAACTGGAAGCGCGCGCCAGCAGTTTGAGCGTGATGTTGGGCAAGCGCATCCCGGCGAGCCAGGCGATGCTGGTGGAAAGCCCCGACAACCTGCACGAAGCCCGCGAGTGGACATTGCTGCGCGAGGACGGCAGCCCATTGACCGTGAACATGTTGGCCACCGTGCTGCTGGATGACCATGGCCTGTGGATCGGCCACCTGGCCATTTACCTCGACGTGACCGAGCAGAAGCGCGCCTATGAGGCACTCGCTGCGCGCGACCGGCTGCTCAAGAAGCTCAGCGCGCATGTGCCCGGCGGCATCTTCCAGTTCACCCTGGAGCCGCAGGACAATTGGAAATTCATCTACGCCAGCGACGGCATGCGCGACATCTATGAGATCGAGCCTGGCGTGTTGCAGCAGGATGCGACGAAGGTCTTCGAGCGGATCCATCCGCTGGATGCGGAGCGCGTGCGTACCTCGATTCGCTTGTCGGCGTTGCAGTTGAGCCATTGGCGCGAAGAGTACCGGGTGCTGTTGCCACAACGCGGCCTGCGCTGGATTCGCGGCGAAGCCACGCCAGAAGAATTACCCAGCGGCGGTACGCTGTGGCATGGCTACGTGTCGGATATTTCCGATCTCAAGCGAGTAGAAGAGGAACTGCGCGCGCTGTCCATCACCGATTCCCTCACCGGGATTCACAACCGACGCTACTTCCAGGATCGCCTCAAGGCCGAGATGGTCAGGCTCAACCGCGCTTCAGGGGCGTTGTCGGTGATCATGCTCGATGTCGACCACTTCAAGCGCATCAACGATCAGCATGGGCATGCGGTGGGCGACGGGGTGCTGCAGGAATTGTGCAAACGCATCAGCCAGCGCCTGCGCCGCAGCGATGTGTTCTGCCGCCTGGGGGGCGAGGAGTTCATGGTGCTGTGCCCCAACACCCAGGGCGAGCAGGCTTACAGTCTGGCGCTGGAGCTGTGGCAATCGCTGCGCAATGCGCCGATGGCGCCGGTGGGCATCGTCACCGCCAGTTTTGGCGTGGCCAGTTGGCGGGTCGATGAAGGTATTGATGGGCTGCTGTTGCGTGCCGACTCGGCGGTGTATGTGGCCAAGCAGGCCGGCAGGGATCGAGTCGAGACGTGTGGCAGCGGGCTTGCCCGCGACAGCGGTCTATCAGCCACCGGGTACAGCGACTGATAGTGCCGAGCGCGGGTAAGCGCTTATTGCGCGGTCTAGAGCACCGATGCGGGCGCCGCCAGTTTCGGCTGGCGATACAGGTCCAGCAGCACTTGATCCAGCACCGACGAAGCGCCCCAAGGCTTCGGATCGTTGAGGATCGCCACCACTGCCCAGGTGTTGCCGTTGTTGTCGCGGCTGAAGCCGGCGATGGCCCGCACGGTGTTCAGGGTGCCGGTCTTGACGTGGGCTTCGCCGCGCATGGCGGTGGTCTTCAAGCGTTTACGCATGGTGCCGTCGGTGCCGGCAATCGGCAGCGAGCTGATGTACTCCGCGGCATAGGGGCTTTTCCACGCGGCTTGCAGCATGGCGGCCATCTCGCGGGCGCTGACGCGTTCGGCCCGTGACAGGCCGGAACCGTTCTCCATCACCAGGTGCGGCGCGGTGATGCCTTTCTTCGCCAGCCATTGGCGCACTACGCGCTGCGCGGCCTTGGCATCGTCGCCGTCGGCGTCGTTGCGAAACTGCGCGCCCAGGCTCAGGAACAACTGCTGGGCCATGGTGTTGTTACTGTATTTGTTGATGTCGCGGATGATCTCCGCCAGGTCCGGCGAAAACGCACGGGCGAGGACCTTGGCATCCTTGGGCACCGGTGCCTGGATGTCACGGCCCTGGATGGTGCCGCCCAGTTCCTGCCAGATCGCCCGCACCGCGCCGGCGGTGTAGGTCGCGTGGTCCAGCAGCGACAGGTAGGTCTGCGAGCTGCAGCCGTCGGCCAGTTGGCCGCTGACGGTGACCGTCACGCTGCCATCCGCCGCGGTAACCGGGTTGTAGCGCACGTCGCCGGTGCACTGCTTGGCGTTGGACACCTTGACCTGGTTGTCGATGCGGATGCTGGCAATCGGCGGCTCGACCGACACCAGTACCCGGCCGGAATCGTTGCGGGTCACGAAGCGCAGGGCCTTGAGGTTGACCAGCAGGGCGTCGGGCTTGACCAGGAACGGCTTGTTCTCGTCGTTGCCATCATCATTGAATTCGGGCAATTGCGGCTGGTTGAAGAAGCTGCGGTCCAGCACCAGGTCGCCGGTGACTTGCTGCACGCCATTGGCGCGCAGGTCGCGCATCAGCAGCCAGAGCTTTTCCATGTTCAGCTTGGGGTCTCCACCGCCCTTGAGGTACAGGTTGCCGTGCAGCACGCCACCGCTGAGGGTGCCGTCGGTGTAGAACTCGGTCTTCCATTGATGGTTGGGACCGAGCATTTCCAGGGCCGCGTAGGTGGTGACCAGCTTCATGGTGGAGGCCGGGTTCACCGAGACATCGGCGTTGAAGACCGTGGGGGTGCCCGGGCCGTTCAGGGGGATCATCACCAGGGACAGTGCGGTGTTTTGCAGCTTGGCCTTGGCGAGCGCCTGCTGGACATTCGGGGGCAGGGTGTTGGTGGTCGGGGCAGCGGAGGTGGAAAAGGCCAGTGGCAGAAGAAAACCGGCAAGCACTACTGAACGCAACGATTTGATCATAAGAAATAAAACCCTACTGCTGAGGAGGGTGAAAAAGGCGAGGGGTAAATAAGAAAAATCCCTCAATGGTCATGAAAGTGTCGGCATTATGCCCCAAGGTGGATCCAGTTGTAGCTGAACGATAGCTGGTAATCGGCGTTTTTTTCACCGGCAATTTGCCGCCTGTCCCAGAGAGTCGGGCAATCGTCACCTTAAACTGCTAAAGTGCCGCCCGTTATTACTTATGAGGATTGTTCCAATGGCGACTAACCGTTCCCGGCGTCTGCGCAAAAAACTGTGCGTTGATGAATTTCAAGAGCTGGGTTTCGAACTGAACCTGGATTTCAAAGAAGGTTTGGATGATGAAGCGGTTGACGCGTTCCTCGAAGCATTCCTGACCGAAGCGATGGACGGCAATGGCCTGGACTACGTCGGCGGCGATGACTTCGGTCTGGTGTGCAAAGCCACTCGTGGTTCGGTCACCGAAGAGCAACGTGCAATCGTTGAAGCGTGGCTAAAGGCCCGCCCAGAGCTGACTCGCGTTGAAGTAAGCGCGCTGTTGGACGCCTGGCATCCAGAAAAGCCGATCAACCCGGCGGTCTGATGTCATGAAAAAAGCGACCCTGCGGGGTCGCTTTTTTGTTCCTGGCGTTTAAGCAATCAGGCCTTGCGCCAATTCAGGATCAGCAGCGTCAACACCCCCGCGACAATCCCCCAGAACGCCGAACCGATCGAAAACAACGTCAGCCCCGACGCGGTGACCATAAAGGTGATCAGCGCCGCTTCGCGTTCCTTCGGCTCATTCATGGCGATGCTCAAGCCGTTGATGATCGAGCCAAACAGCGCCAGGGCCGCAATCGACAGCACCAGTTCCTTGGGCAAGGCTGCAAACAATGCTGCCAGCGTCGCGCCGAATACCCCGGCAATCCCGTAGAACACACCACACCAAACCGCCGCCGTATAGCGCTTGTTACGGTCTTCGTGGGCATGCGGCCCGGTGCAGATCGCCGCGCTGATCGCCGCCAGGTTGATGCCATGGGAACCGAACGGTGCCAGCACCAGCGAGGCCAGGCCGGTTGCGGTGATCAGCGGCGAGGCCGGCACGTTGTAGCCGTCGGCGCGCAACACGGCGACGCCGGGCATGTTCTGCGAGGTCATCGCCACCACGAACAGCGGGATGCCGATACTGATCGTCGCCGCCAACGAGAAGTGCGGCGTGGTCCATACCGGCGTTGCCACTTCGAGATGAAAGCCGCTGAAATCCAGGAGTCCCATCAAGCCGGAAAGCACGCTGCCGATCACCAGCGCGGCCAGCACCGCATAGCGTGGCGACAGGCGCTTGATGATCAGGTACGTGAAAAACATCCCCAATACCAGGCCGGTGCGGTGCTGCGCGGCGACGAAGATCTCGCTGCCGATCTTGAACAGGATGCCGGCGAGCAGGGCCGCTGCGAGTGACGCCGGGATGCGCTTGACGAGCTTTTCGAAGCTGCCCGTCAGCCCGCAGAGCGTCACCAGCACCGCGCAGGTGATGTAGGCACCGATGGCTTCGCCATAACTCACGCCGCCCAGGCTGGTGATCAGCAGCGCGGCGCCGGGGGTGGACCAGGCGATGGTGATCGGTGTGCGATAGCGCAGCGACAAGCCGATGCTGCACACCGCCATGCCAATGGAAATCGCCCATATCCACGAAGAAATCTGCGCCGTGGTCAAGCCGGCGGCCTGGCCGGCCTGGAACATCAGGACCAGGGAGCTGGTGTAGCCGGTCATCATGGCGATGAAGCCGGCGACGACGGCCGACGCAGAAGTGTCGGCCAGCGGGCGCAAAGGCGCTTGGGTGGCGTCGTTCATGGAAAGGTGATCCTTTTACCTGGGTTTTGCCGGTAACGGCACGGTTTCAAGCCTAAACTCAAACGTGACGATTCATTGCAATACAGCCGTGACCGCAAACAGCCGTACAGTGTGTTGGCGCTGTGGGTTGTGTACAATGTGCCCTGTTTTTAGGTGATACTTGCCAGCGACCCGCTGTTGCCGTATTACCCTTAATTCGCCGCCGTTCTCCAAACCCGAGTGCCCATGAACGAACAGTTGCAACCTCTCAAGAAACAACCGCGAGCCGGCAAGGCCGGTCGCAGCGGAACCCAGGACGATATCGTCTACGCGCATATCTTCGAAGCGATCCTCGAACAACGCCTGGCGCCCGGAACCAAGTTGAGTGAAGAGGCACTGGGCGAAATCTTCGGCGTCAGCCGCACCATCATTCGCCGTGCACTCTCGCGCCTGGCCCATGAAGGCGTGGTGTTGCTGCGGCCCAATCGGGGTGCGGTGGTGGCCAGCCCCAGTGTCGAAGAAGCGCGCCAGGTGTTCCTGGCCCGGCGTCTGGTGGAGCGGGCGATTACCGAGCTGGCAGTGCAGCACGCCACGGCCGAACAATTGGCCGAGCTGCGTCAGATGGTCAACGACGAGCGCGACAGCTTCTCTCGTGGCGATCGCGGTGCCGGCATCCGCCTCTCCGGCGAATTCCACCTCAAGCTGGCCGAAGCGGCGAAGAATGCGCCACTGATCAGCTTCCAGCGCAGCCTGGTGTCCCAGACCTCGTTGATCATCGCCCAGTACGAAAGCGGCAACCGCTCGCACTGTTCCTATGATGAGCACACGCAGTTGATCGACGCGATCGAAGCGCGCGATGCAGGGTTGGCAGTGAATTTGATGATGCACCACATGGACCACATCGACAGCAAGCTCAACCTCGATGAGGAAAGCGCGTCGGATGATTTGCATGCGGTGTTTTCGCATTTGTTGCAGACCAAGAAGCCGGGCCGCTCTTCGGTCAAGCTCTGATGTGCCAAGCTCACCACTAACAAAATGTGGGAGCGGGCTTGCTCGCGAAAGCGGTGGATCAGTCAGCCTATCCAGGGACTGATACTCCGCCTTCGCGAGCAAGCC
>NZ_JASCPP010000064.1:0-39041 GCF_029959745.1 Pseudomonas sp. PS01298
CTGGGTCAGTTTTGTATATGTTACAGGATTCGGCGTGACGGTGTGCTGCAAAGCATGACCGGCACCCGGGACTGATGCCGTGGCTTGCCGGCGATGCGTGCTGAACCACGCGATCGCCGGCAAGCCTGGCTGCTGCGTGGGTTAGCGCAGAGTGCCGACGATATCGGCCACGGTGCTCAACACATCCTTGCCCAACTGTATCGAACGTTTGCCCGACCAGCCGGTGTGCGGGTTGGGGGCGTCGTCGTTGTCCTTGAAGGGCATTTCCAGGGTCAGTGACAGGCAGTCGTATTTCTCGCCGACCGCGTTGCAGGCCAGGGTCATGTTGGCCTCGCCGGGCAGGTCGCGGGTGTAGCCGTGAACGGTCTGGAAGTCGCGGGTCAGGGCGCTCAAGTGGCTGCGGAAGTGTTTTTCCAGGGCTTCGATGCGCGGGGTGTAGCCGGGGTTGCCTTCGCAACCGGCGGTAAACACATAGGGGATTTCTTCGTCGCCGTGGATATCCAGGAACAGGTCGACGCCGTATTTTTCCATCTGCTGCTGCACGAACAGCACTTCCGGGCTGAGTTCCTGGCTGGCGCTCTGCCAGGCCCGATTGAGGTCCTGGCCCATGGCGTTGGTGCGCAGGTGGCCGTGGAAGGCGCCGTCCGGGTTCATGTTGGGCACCAGGTACAGGTCGGCCACCGCCAGCAGTTTTTTCAGCTCGGCGTCACCGTCCTGCTGCAGGCGTTCGATGATGCCTTCCATAAACCATTCGGCCATGTGCTCACCAGGGTGCTGCTGGGCAATGATCCAGACCTTGCGTCGGCCTTCGCCGCCCTTGCCGCGACGCAGCAAGGGGATATCACGACCTTCGACACTTTTACCGGTGGCCAGCAATTGGGTGCCCGCACGGCTCAGGGCCTGGGCGATCAGCCCGTCATGGCGTTCACGGCTGTAGGGCTCGAAGTAGGCAATCCAGGCGTGCTTCTCGCGCGTCTCGAGGCTGATGTGCAGGATCTCGCCGTCAAAGCGTGTGGGCACACGGAACCAGTTGATATGGTCGTAGGAGGCCACCGCGTTGTAGCCGCTCCACGCATGGCGGTAGGACGACTTGCCGGCGTTGCTCAGGCGGAACGTGTGGGTGTGGCCCACGTGCATGCCTTCGGCCTTGAAGTGGAACCACTGGAAATGTTGGCTGCGCGTATCCGGGTTGATCGCCAACAGCAACTGGTAGGCATCGCTGGCGTCGAGCACCTGGATATTGCCACTGTCGAAGTCGGTGCTGATCTTGATGGAGGTCAAGGCCACGGTCATAGTCTGGTTGCCTGAGTATGAGTGTTGTGGCGGCTATCTTACACACGAGTCTGGTAAAGACTGGACGCAAAATTGTTGCGGAGGAGGGGGGCGTCGTCCCTGACGCCGCCGCAGCTTAGAATCTATGAGATTGATTCTCAAGCGCTATTTCGCAGAGAACTGGGCTAGAGCGCTCGCACGGCTTTCTTTTGACGATGGTCTTTTGCTACCATGTGCGCCATCGAGCAACACACAGTCTTCATTAGCCTGAAGCCATGCCAGGAAAACTGGCAAAAAAAAGACCCGGCCAAAGAGCCGGGTCAAAAACCGTGATTAGCCTGATGAGGAGATATTCCAAGAGTCCGACCTAAGGTCCCTTGGTCTATCGACTGATCTCGCGATCAGCTGGGTCCAATAATAATCATTATCATTTGCAAGTCAAATGTTTTTATCCGTGTGATAGAAATATTTTTCCTTCGCGCCGCTTACGCGCTCGCCTGAGCGTCAGGCGCTTGCAGTGATCGCTCCACCATCGCCTTCGCCATATCAATCAAATACACCACTGAAAAGGCCAGGTCGCGTTGGTTGCCCTGATGGCTGCTCGCTGATTCGTAGGCGGTGGCCGCGGCACTGCGCAACAGGTCCGAGGCGTGCACCAGGGCCTCCTCCTGGCTGATGCCCGGCTTGATGGCGAAGAACGTCCCGTCCGGGGTTGGCGTCGACATATTTTCTTTCAAGTAAAAGTCCAACGCGCGCTGTGCTGCGCCGCTGCTGCGCAGGTCGTGCAAGTCGGCATTTTCGCAAGGGTCAGGCAGGAGATACGGGCTCGTCGTCATAAGGGCGGTGCTCTGGGGTGAGTGTCTAAAACCTTGAGTTCGATGATAGTACGTATCGTATTCATGTCGTTTTATGGATTACTACAAACTGTTTATTGCCCTGGAAAATCCGTGACGTATCGTCTGGCGCCATGGATAACTGGATAGCGTTGGTCAAGGCCAACATGGAAGACCGCAAGGTCACGCAGGTCGAACTCGCCGAGCGCTTGGGCATGTCCCAGGGCGGGATCGGGCATTGGCTCAACAAGCGTCGGGTACCGAGCCTGGCGGACATGAACCGGGTACTCGAAGAGTTGGGGCTGGGATACCTGGAAGTGGTGCTGCAGATCCGCGAGAAGACCGCCGGGGACCGGGCTGCGCCGACCCGCTACAACCCGTATTTCCGCTACCCGGTCAGCGACTGGAAAGGCCTGTGCGAACTGCGCGAAGAGCGCCCGGCCTATGGCGCCGCCCGCTTCGAGCTGACCGATTACCACGCCCGTGGCGAGGCTTTCTGGCTGCCGGTCAGCGGCGACGCAATGACCGCGCCCAGCGGTGTCAGCATCGGCGCCGGGTCGATGATCCTGGTCGACCCGGCGTTGGCGGCCGAACCGGGCAAACTGGTGGTTGCCCAATGGGCCGGCCATCCCCAGGCGACCTTCCGCCAACTGCTCGAGGAGAGCGGCCAGCGGTACCTGGTGCCGCTCAACCCCACCTATCCGAAACAGTTGCTCACCGACGCGTGTCGCATCCTGGGCGTCGTCGTGCAGGCCACGGCGAAGTTCTAGCCCGTCGCGTCGAGTTCCACCAACGCCGCGCCCTCGGCAACCATTTCGCCTTCCTGGCAGAACAGTGCCTTGACCACCCCGGCCTGGGGCGCACGGATGCTGTGCTCCATCTTCATGGCTTCCAGCACCACCAACTGCGTGCCGGCCTCCACCGTTTGGCCAACATCCACCAGCACGCGCACGATGCTGCCATTCATCGGCGCCGTCAGGCCGCCCTGATGCGACTGGTTGGCGTCGACCGCAGCGATCGGATCGAACAGGCTCACGCCGTGCACCTCACCGTCCCAGCGCAGGAACACAGTGTCTCCGCTGCGAACTGCGAGATGCGCGCGACGCACGCCCTGGTGCTCGGTCAGCAACTGCTCGCCGTGCAACTGCGCGGCATCTGCCGCCAGCGTGACCAGCCGATCCTGCCCATTGCAGCTCAAGTGCAGCGACACCTCGGCCGGCAAGCCGAGGCGCAGGCCACGGTTGTCCGCCCAAGGCCCGTCAGCCGCCGGCAAGCTCTGCATGAAGGCCGCACCTGCAGCCTGCCAGAACGCGTCGCTCAAGGCGCCGGGCACCGGCAGCAACTCCTCCTGATAGCGCGCAATGAACCCGGTATCCAGCTCGGCGGCGGCAAATGCCGGATGGCCGATAATGCGCCGCAGGAAGCTCAGGTTGGTCTTCAGCCCGCCGACGGCAAACTCATCGAGCATGCTCGACAGGCGCAGCCGCGCCTGTTCACGGTTCTCGCCCCAGGCAATCAACTTGCCGAGCATCGGGTCATAGAACGGCGAGACGTTGTCGCCCTGTTCGACGCCGCTGTCCACCCGACGGCCCGGGCCAGGGGCCGATTCGCGGTACAGCGCCAGGTGCCCGGTGGCGGGCAGGAAATCATTCACCGGGTCCTCGGCATACAAGCGCACTTCAATCGCATGGCCGATCAGCGGCACTTGTTCCTGCGTGATCGGCAGCGCCTCGCCTTGGGCGACACGAATCTGCCAGGCCACCAGGTCCAGGCCGGTAATCGCTTCCGTGACCGGATGCTCTACCTGCAGCCGCGTGTTCATCTCCATGAAGAAGAAGTCGCCACGCGCATCCAGCAAGAACTCCACGGTGCCCGCGCCGACATAGCCGATGGCCTGGGCCGCGCGAACCGCCGCCTCACCCATCGCCCGGCGTTGTTCAACGCTCAGGCCGGGTGCCGGTGCTTCTTCGACGACTTTCTGGTGGCGCCGCTGGATCGAGCAATCGCGTTCATTGAGGTACAGGCAATGCCCATGCTGGTCGGCAAACACCTGGATTTCCACATGGCGCGGCTTGAGGAGGTATTTCTCTACCAGCATCTGCGCGTTGCCGAACGACGACAGCGCCTCACGCTGGGCAGACGCCAGGGCTTCGGCCAATTGGCTGACGTCCTCGACCACCTTCATGCCCTTGCCGCCACCTCCGGCGGTAGCCTTGAGCAGCACGGGATAGCCAATGCGTTCGCAGGCGGCGCGAAAGGTGTCGAGGTCCTGGGCTTCGCCGTGATAACCGGGCACCAACGGCACGCCGGCTGTTTCCATCAGGGCCTTGGCCGCCGACTTGCTGCCCATGGCGTCGATGGCCGAGGCGGGCGGGCCGAGGAAGATCAAGCCGGCGGCTTCGATCGCACGGGCAAAGCCGGCATTTTCCGACAGGAAGCCGTAGCCCGGATGGATCGCCTGGGCGCCGCTGGCCTGGGCGGCGGCGATCAGTTTGTCGATCTGCAGGTAGCTCTCGGTGGCCTTGCTGCCGCCCAGGTCGACACGTATGTCGGCTTCGCGGCTGTGCCGCGCATCGCGGTCGATGGCGCTGTGCACGGCGACGGTGGTCAGGCCCATGGCCTTGGCGGTGCGCATCACCCGGCAGGCAATTTCGCCACGGTTGGCCACCAGCACGGTGGTCAATGTGCTCATGAACGCGGCTCCTGTGCCTGCCAGCCTGGCTGACGTTTTTGCAGGAAGGCACGCAAGCCTTCCTGGCCTTCGGCGCTGACACGGATACGCGCAATGGCATTTTCGCAATAGCGGCGCAGGGCCGGGGTCAGTGCACCGTTGCCGACCTCGCGCAGCAGGTCCTTGCTGGCGCGCATCGCCGCCGGGCTGTTCTGCAGCAGGTTGGCGATCCACTGTTCCACTTGCCCGTCGAGTTCGCCGAGGGGATAGCTTTCCGCCAACAGGCCGATTTCCCGCGCACGCTGGCCGCCAAAACGTTCGGCAGTCAGGGCATAGCGGCGCGCAGCACGCTCGCCAATGGCCTGGACCACAAACGGGCTGATCACTGCCGGGGCCAGGCCGATGCGCACTTCGGACAGGCAGAACTGCGCGTCGTCGGCGCCGATGGCCATGTCGCAGCAACTGATCAAGCCCAGCGCGCCGCCATAGGCCGCGCCTTGCACGACTGCCAGGGTCGGGATTTTCAGCTTGGCCAGGTTGTACATCAATTCCGCCAGCTCGCGGGCGTCGTCCAGGTTGGTGTGGTAGTCCAGCTCGGCCGACTGCTGCATCCAGGCCAGGTCGGCGCCGGCGCTGAAGTGCTTGCCGCGCCCGCGCAGGACCAGGAAACGCAGGGACGCATCTGCCTGGACCTGGTCGAGGGCGATGATCAGCTCGCGGATCATCTCGGCATTGAACGCGTTGTTCTTGGCTTCACGACTGAGCCACAGCGTGGCAAATCCACGGCTGTCGGTGATCAGTTCGAGGGTATTGAAGTCGCTCATGGGGTATAGCTCCATTTACATGCGGAACACGCCGAAGCGGCTCGGCTCGATCGGGGCGTTCAGTGCGGCGGACAGGGCCAGGGCCAGCACGTCGCGGGTCTGCAGCGGGTCGATGACCCCGTCGTCCCACAGGCGCGCACTGGAGTAGTAGGGATGGCCCTGGGTTTCATACTGATCGAGGATCGGCTGCTTGATCGCGGCCTCTTCTTCGGCGCTGAACCCATGGCCGGCCCGCTCGGCCTGCTCGCGCTTGACCTGCACCAACACGCCTGCCGCCTGTTCGGCGCCCATCACACCGATGCGCGCGTTGGGCCACATCCACAGGAAACGCGGGTCATAGGCGCGGCCGCACATGCCGTAGTTGCCGGCACCGAAACTGCCGCCGATGATCACGGTGAACTTCGGCACCTTGGCGCAGGCCACCGCGGTGACCAGCTTGGCGCCATGCTTGGCGATGCCGCCGGCCTCGTATTTTTGCCCGACCATGAAGCCGGTGATGTTCTGCAGGAACAGCAACGGAATCCCGCGCTGGCAGGCCAGTTCGATAAAGTGCGCGCCTTTTTGTGCGGCTTCGGCGAAGAGAATCCCGTTGTTGGCGAGGATCGCAATCGGGTAGCCGTGCAAGTGCGCGAAGCCGCATACCAGCGTGGTGCCAAACAGCGCCTTGAATTCATCGAACACCGAACCGTCGACCAGCCGCGCAATCACTTCGCGCACATCGAATGGCTGCTTGGCATCGGCCGGGATCACCCCGTAGAGCTCTTCGCTGCTGTACAGCGGCGCCACGGGCGGGCGTTGGCTTACCTGACCCTGCTTGCGCCAGTTGAGGTTGGCCACGCTGCGCCGGGCCAGGGCCAGCGCGTGTTCGTCGTTGTCGGCATAGTGGTCGGCCACGCCGGAAACCTTGCAATGCACGTCGGCACCGCCGAGGTCTTCGGCGCTGACCACTTCACCGGTTGCGGCCTTCACCAGTGGCGGCCCGGCGAGGAAGATCGTCGCCTGGTTGCGCACCATGATCGCTTCGTCGGCCATCGCCGGCACATAGGCGCCGCCGGCGGTGCACGAGCCCATTACCACGGCGATCTGCGGGATGCCCTGGGCGCTCATGTTGGCCTGGTTGAAGAAGATCCGTCCGAAGTGCTCGCGGTCCGGGAATACCTCGTCCTGGCGCGGCAGGTTGGCGCCGCCGGAGTCGACCAGGTAGATGCACGGCAGGCGGTTCTGCTCGGCGATAGTCTGGGCGCGCAGGTGTTTTTTCACCGTGAGCGGGTAGTAGGAACCCCCTTTCACCGTGGCGTCGTTGGCGACGATCATGCACTCGACTCCTTCGACGCGGCCGATCCCGGCGATCACCCCGGCGGCGGGTACGTCCTCGCCGTACACCTGATGGGCGGCCAGTTGGCTGAGCTCAAGGAACGGCGAGCCCGGGTCGAGCAGGCGATTGATGCGCTCGCGCGGCAGCAGCTTGCCGCGCGAGGTGTGGCGTTCCTGGGCCTTGGCGCCGCCACCTTGCTGCACATGGGCGAGCAGGGTGTGCAGGGCGTCGACCTGTTGGCGCATTGCCGCGCTGTTGGCGACGAATTCCGCCGAGCGCGGGTTGAGCTGGGTGTGCAGGGTGGCCATGAGTGCGCTCCTTCAGCGGGTTTCGTTGAAGAGTTCGCGACCGATCAGCATCCGCCGAATCTCGCTGGTGCCGGCGCCGATTTCATACAGCTTGGCGTCACGCAACAGGCGCCCGGCGGGGAATTCGTTGATATAGCCGTTGCCGCCCAGGATCTGGATCGCATCGAGGGCCATTTGCGTGGCGCGTTCGGCGCTGTAGAGGATCACCCCGGCGGCGTCCTTGCGCGTGGTTTCGCCGCGCTCGCAAGCCTG
Organism: Pseudomonas sp. PS01298; assembly: GCF_029959745.1. Classification (NCBI taxonomy): domain Bacteria; kingdom Pseudomonadati; phylum Pseudomonadota; class Gammaproteobacteria; order Pseudomonadales; family Pseudomonadaceae; genus Pseudomonas; species Pseudomonas sp. PS01298. The sequence continues at coordinate 7,476 of NZ_JASCPP010000064.1, forward strand.
GGCCACCGCGTAGAGGTAGGCGCGGCTGGCGTTGAGTTGGGTGTACATGTCAGCGACCTTGCCCTGGATCAGCTGGAATTCGCCGATGCTCTGGCCGAACTGCTTGCGGTCGTGGATGTACGGCACGATCAGGTCCATGCACGCCTGCATGATCCCGGTGGGGCCGCCGGAAAGCACCACGCGTTCGTAGTCGAGGCCGCTCATCAGCACTTTCACGCCGCCATTGAGCACGCCGAGAATGTTCTCCTCGGGCACTTCCACGTCATCGAAAAACAGCTCGCAGGTGTTGGAGCCGCGCATGCCCAGCTTGTCGAACTTGGTGCTGCGGCTGAAGCCTTTCCAGTCGCGCTCGACGATAAACGCGGTAATGCCGTGGGGGCCTTTTTCCAGGTCGGTCTTGGCGTAGATCACATACGTGCTGGCGTCGGGGCCGTTGGTGATCCAGGTCTTGCTGCCGTTGAGCACGTAGCGGTCGCCACGTTTGTCGGCGCGCAGTTTCATCGAGACCACGTCGGAGCCGGCGTTCGGTTCGCTCATGGCCAGCGCACCGACATGTTCGCCACTGATCAGCTTTGGCAGGTACTTGAGCTTCTGCGCGTGGTTGCCGTTGCGGTTGATCTGGTTCACACACAGGTTGGAGTGAGCGCCGTAGGACAACGCCACCGACGCCGAGCCGCGGCTGATCTCTTCCATGGCGACCACGTGGGCCAGGTAACCCAGGCCGGCACCACCGTATTCTTCCGGCACGGTAATGCCGAGCAGGCCCATGTCACCGAACTTGCTCCACAGGTCGGCGGGGAACAGGTTGTCGATGTCGATCTGTGCCGCGCGCGGAGCGATTTCCTTGGCCACGAAGGACTGCACCTGGTCGCGCAGCATGTCGATGGTTTCACCGAGGGCGAAGTTCAGGGACGGGTAACTCATGGACAGGCACCTTAATGTGAGCTTTGTTGTTGTGTGGATGGCGCACCAGGGAAGGGTGCTCACCTTTACGTTAACGTAAGCTTGCGTTAAGGCGCTGTCAATCGTAGTTTACGTTTACGTCAACCTACAAAAAAGACAACAGGGGTCGTTATGGATCAACCGAACCAGAGCTACAGCCGTGGCACGCAGGACAAGGCCTTGCTGGCCATGACCATTGGCCAGGCCTTCGATCACACCGTCGCGCAATACCCCGATGGCGAAGCGTTGATTGTCCGCCACCAGCAGCGCCGCTACACCTGGCGGCAACTGGCCGAGGCGGTGGATCTGCATGCGCGTGCGTTCCTCGCCCTGGGCATGCAGACCGGTGATCGCCTGGGCATCTGGGCCCCCAACTGCGCCGAGTGGTGCATCAGCCAGATCGCCAGCGCCAAGCTCGGGGTGATCCTGGTGAATATCAACCCGGCCTATCGCAGCAGTGAGCTGGAGTACGTGCTCAAGCAGTCCGGCTGCCAGTGGCTGGTGTGTGCCGGGTCGTTCAAGACCTCCGATTACCATGCCATGTTGCAGGAATTGAAGCCCGACCTGCGCGGGCTTATCAGCCTCGACCCCAGCCCGCCGCCGGGATTCCTGCCCTGGGCGCAGTTGGCGGCACTCGGTGCCGGCATCCCGCCCGAACACTTGCGTACTCGCCAGGCCAGCCTGCACTTCGATCAAGCCGTCAACATCCAGTACACCTCCGGCACCACGGGCTTCCCCAAGGGGGCCACCCTCAGTCACCACAACATTCTCAATAACGGCTACATGGTCGGCGAAAGCCTGGGCCTGACCGCGCAAGACCGCCTGGTCATCCCGGTGCCGCTTTATCACTGCTTCGGCATGGTCATGGGCAACCTCGGTTGCATCACCCACGGCACCACCATGATCTACCCCAATGACGGCTTCGACCCGCTGCTGACCTTGAGCGCTGTCGCTGAAGAGCGCGCCACCGGTCTATATGGCGTACCGACGATGTTCATCGCGATGCTCGATGACCCACGCCGCGGCGAATTCGACCTGGCGACCTTGCGCACCGGCATCATGGCCGGCGCCACGTGCCCCATCGAGGTGATGCGCCGGGTCATCAGCGAGCTGCACATGGGCGAGGTGCAGATTGCCTACGGCATGACCGAAACCAGCCCGGTGTCGCTGCAAACCGGCGCGGAGGATGACCTGGAACGCCGCGTGACCACCGTCGGCCGCACCCAGCCGCAGCTGGAAAGCAAGATCATCGATACCGATGGCAATACGGTTGAACGCGGGGAGATCGGCGAATTGTGCACCCGTGGCTACAGCGTGATGCTCGGTTATTGGAACAACCCCGACGCCACCCGCGAGGCAATCGACGACGCCGGCTGGATGCACACCGGCGACCTGGCGAGCATGGACGAACACGGCTATGTGAGCATTGCCGGGCGCAACAAGGACATGATCATTCGCGGTGGGGAAAACGTCTATCCGCGCGAGCTGGAGGAGTTCTTCTTCACCCATCCGGCGGTGGCCGATGTGCAGATCATCGGTATTCCGGATGCGCGTTACGGCGAGGAGATCGTCGCCTGGGTCAAGTTCCATCCGGGGCATGTGGCCAACGCGCTGGAACTGCAGACCTGGTGCAAGGGGCGCATCGCACACTTCAAGACGCCCCGGCACTTCAAGTTCGTGGATGAGTTTCCGATGACGGTGACCGGCAAGATCCAGAAATTTCGCATGCGCGAGATCAGCATCGAGGAGCTGAACATCCGCCGCTGATGCGGGGTGCATGCCTACCGCGTCCCGCGCGCGGGTGTTGCCTAGAGTGGCGCAATATTTCGCCACTCGAAGGCTACACGCATGACAGACAGCATCGCAGACCCACCCGCCGACAGGGTGTCGGACCTGCAAAGTCCGCACCTGAGTGTCATCAAGGACAATACTCCCGACTGGTACACCGAGGCGCAGGGCAGCCGCAAAGCTGAACTGGCGTCATTGGACCTGCGTATTCCCGACTGGTACAAAAAGGCCCCGCAGGCTGACAGGGACCGCCTGGGCAAGGTGCACAAGCGCAGCCGGGCGTCGTTGAACCAACTGGATCAACTGCTCGGTGAGCTGAAGCCACCGGCAGAGTATGCCGAGCCTCTTTTGGTGGCCGCGATCGAACAAAAGTTCGGGAAACGGCTGGACACCAGGAAGGTGTTCTATGCGCGCAAACTGGAGCAAACCAGCTGCGACGCACAGCTCACTGAGGTCTCGACCACACGCGTCAGCGAATTGGGCCCGCAGTTTTATTCTTATAAAGGTGTCAGCCTGTTGGAAGCGGCGCTGAACAACTTTGCCCCGGACCAGGCGAATGAGCCGGTGTGCGCGGACTGTCACTTGATCACCGGGTACGATTTTCACCGGTATTCAAGCGCGCTGGTGCACACCTCAGCCAATGTCAAGTCGCTCAAGCTCGACATCAAGGCCCACGCGTTCGCCCAACTGTGCAGGGACTTGGATCTGGGGCGTTCCTACTACGAATACCTGCGAGCCACCATCAACCGCCATAGTGCGCCGGCAACCCAGAATCAGCCGGCGGGCAAGTTATATAGCAGCCTGATCATCAGTCATCGAAACCAATTGGAACTGGCGGCAGAAATCGCGGTGATGAAGGGCGATATCCAGCCTGCGCAACACCAGTTGATCTGCAGCCTGCTCGTTAATCAGTCCACCGGTAAATGGTCAGAAAAGACGGTCAAGTTTTCGCCGTTGCGGCTGTGCAATCTTTATATCGAGAACATCCTGGTCATCGGGCCGGTGGAGTGGCGGGAAAACACAAGGAATGCCCAACTCCTGCCGCTGCCCTGCATGGTGTATATCCCTGGCGATCCGCTTCATCCACTCAAGCGCTATGACCACATAGCAGCCTTTACCGACCATTTGACGACACGTCTGTGCCGGGCTGAATACCGCAAATTCTTCAGCCAGTTTGTGCCGCTCGCCCATCAGGACGGTTTTTTTACCCGGCTCAAGGCCTTGCTCGACCCCGGCGCGGCGCATGCCGTGGATGAAGATTTTGCCGCCGCCAATAAAAGTCGCATCACCGACCAGGGGACGTATGCCGCCTCATGGCGGGATGTCTGGATGGACTGCGCGATGCAGCGTATCCGGCTGATCATGAACAACGCCAGTGCCGCCGTGGCCTCCACCCAATCGGTGACTGATCGGGCGTATAACGCCTGGCTTTGGTCGTGGGGCAGCACGGCGCTGGATATTCTCAATCTGGCGTCTTTCGTGGTGCCCTTCCTGGGGGAGGCCATGCTGGTCGTCGCGGCCGTGCAGATGGTTTATGAGATAGGCGAAGGCGTTGAAGCGTGGTCCGACGGCGACACCCGCACGGCTTGGGCGCACTTTTCGGCGGTGGGGCTGGATCTGGCCGGGCTGGCGGTGCCCCAAGTGCTGATGGCTGCCAAAGACACGGCATTTATCAAGCGCCTGGTACGGGTGGAACTCGGCGGGCGCACGCGTTTGCACAGTGTCAATCCGAGCCAATACCTGCACCGGATCGCCTTGCCCAAAGGGCTGCGGCCAAACGCGCAGGGGCTATATGCCCATGAGGGAAGCCTCTATCTGCCGGCAACTGACGGTGGCCACTACCAGGTCGTCACCGGCTCGGAGGGGCAATCCAGGCTTCTGCATCCCGATGGCGATTCACGTTATGCACCGCGTATCCACCATAACGGCACGGGCGCCTGGGTCCATGAGTTCGAACAACCCCTGACGTGGGACCGCAAGACCTTGCTGCGGCGCATTGGCCACACGGTCGATCACCTGAGCGATAGCCAGCTCGAGCAGGCGCGGCTATTCAGCGGGGTGTCGGATGACGCGTTGCGCCAGGTGTTCGTCGAGCGCCGGGCGCCGCCGCCGCTCTTCAGGGACATGCTGCGGCGATTTGAGTGCGACGCCAGGCATCAGGCGTTTATCGACCGGTTGAGCAGCTCCGACCCCAACGTGTTCAGCCGCGTCAACTGGTACATGCAAGTGAAGTTGTTGATCGATAATGGCATGTGGCCTAAATCGCGGGTGCTGCTGGCCTTTGATTCCGAGGGAGATCTGACGTGGCTTTCAGCCAAAGTGAGAAACCCACGGGAGGTGGTCAAGTTGCAGCCTAAACATCTCGACAGTGGGGCCTTGTTTCCCGCCATGCTCGAACAAATGACTGAAACTGAAATACGCGAGTTGTTGGACGAGGACGAGGTCGAGCGCGAGATACTCGCGGAGCAGGTGATGCTGGGCATCATTACGCCCGGTGAGCGTTCGGTTGACGGTAAACCGACATTCACCGAAGAACGCATGGCGCAACTGATGCGCGCAGAACGCGCACCTGCGGTCAGGGCGGCACGGTACCGGGATCGGTTGCTGACAGCGGCTAAAAACACCCGGGCTGAGCTGTTCAATCTGGAGATGTCAGCCGGTGATATCTCCAGTGATGTCCATGTCCAGTGGCTGCAGCGCAGCTTTCCCAGCCTGCCTAAATTGGCTGCCGAAGAGATAGTCGCCCATGCCAGGCCCGAGGAATTGGCACGCTGCATCGAACCCACATCACGCTTGCCGTTGCGGTTGGCCGAAGAGGCACGCCGTTACGCACAGAAGGCGCGCGTCATGCGCGCACAGGCTGATCTTCTGTTCGACAACGCGCTCACAATGGACGGCGTACACCTGGCGCTGCACAAGCTGGCCGCCATCCCGGGGAAGCTGGATGGGGTGTGTATTGAGCTGCGCGCCGATACGTATGAAGGGGCTGTGCTGGACCGGGTCGGCGATACGACCGCCCCCAGGCAGCTTCGTCTGATCCGCAGCGACATGAAGGAGTGGATGTTATACAGCGTGCCGCAACAAAGACTCTATTGGCGCTATGACAAGGACGCCTTTTTCAGCGCGCTGTGGCTTGCCAGCGGCGGTCGGTTCACCCGCTGGCCAGCGTTGCAATCGTCCACCAAGGCCTTGAAAGCGCAACTGGCGCACTTGCCGCTGGACGAGCAGGCAAGCCGGCGTGCGCTGGGCCTGCAACCGATCAGGCCCGGCTTCAAATCCCCGATGCGTCTGGCGGATGGGCGCATCGGTTATCCGTTGAGTCCGGTGGGCGGCGTTGCACAGCGTCCGTTTGATTGCACGATGAAAGCCATGCTGCTGTACTCCAAGCCCCTGGAGGAGGTCGAGAGCCTGCTCGGGCTTCAAGGGGCCTCGGATGCCGTGCTGTTGGCGAGGCTGGTGCACCTGGAAACCGAGTTTTCCGACCTGAATAAAGCGCTGGTCAACTGGCAGGAGGAGGACTCCGGCTATGCGAGTGCCAGACGCAGAGTGTCGACGACGATCAAATATGCCTGGCAGCGAATTGCGTTCCAGCAATGGCTGGTAGATGGAGTACTCATCGGCCCCGGCCTCGATCTGTCCACTGAAGCGGTGGGTGAACTGCCTGCGATTACCGCCAATATGGATCATGTGGGCAATTTGAAGTTATGTGGAATGGGGCTTTCAGACGAATCTTTGCCTTTTTTGCAGGCGTTTGGTGGCTTGCGCTGGCTGGACATGAGCGAAAATAATTTAACCCAACTGCCGGTGTTTCGAGACGGCGGGGCAGGGCTTACCGCACTCAACTTGCGCAGCAATGATATCCGGCTGAACGGGCCGAGCCGATTGCGCCTGGAGAGCCTGCAGCAGTTGAAGAGTTTGAACCTTGGATACAATCGACATTTGGGTTGGTCTGCCAATCTGAGCCGCCTGCGCCAGTTGAACGAGCTGCGTCTGCCGTATACCGGCACCACCCGGTTCCCCGTCGGCGCCGAGCGTTTGCCTGCCCTGACCTTGATCGATCTGCATTCGAACCAGATCACCACGTTGCCTGAATACGCTTATGAGCACCGCGAGCGCATCAATGTGCACGAAAATCCCTTGTCGGCGGCCACCCTTGCGCGCCTTGAAATGGGCGAAGAATGGGGCGATCACATCACCTCGCAGGAAGCGCGCGACCGTTGGTTGGAGGAAGTCCCGCCCGCCGAGTTGGCGCGGTACGGCGCGATCTGGGATGAGCTGTCGGGCTGCACTGGTTCGACAGATTTTTTTACTGTCTTGGCCGATACCACCCGCAGTGCCGAGTACGCCAGTCAAACTGCCCGACCCGAAATTACCCAGAGGGTCTGGGACATGCTTGAGGCTGCGAGTGAAACCGAGAGTATCCGGCAGTCGTTATTCTCGATCGCCGACGGTCGCATCACCTGTGGCGACGGCAGTTCGGTTGAATTCATGAACCTGGAAAGCGAGCTGATGGCGGCCAGGGCGCTGGAGTTGGTGCAAACGCAGAATGCGGAGGGCGCGCTGATATCCACTGCCCGCAAACTGTTCCGTCTACACCTGGTGGACGCCATTGCGCAACGGGATGTCGTGGCCAGGGGGCCGGGGTTCACTGAGCAGGTCGAAGTGATCCTGGCTTATCGCATCGGTCTTGCAGACAGGCTGGGGTTACCGGTCAAGTCCCGTGAGATGTTGTTCCCCCACCAGGCCAATGTCAGCGCCGCGGCGATTGATGAAGCTTATGCAACCGTGCTCAGGGAGGAGCGGGATGCCACTAAGCAGGAGGTGTTTTTTGTGGGGTGCCCGTTTTGGGAAAGGCACCTTCAAACCCATTACTCGCAAGCGTTCAACGCATTGATAGCGCCAGAACTGGCGCTGCTCGAGAAGAAAAGCACTGCGTTGGATGAACTGTCGGATCTGCAACGCGAGCAAGACAGTGCAGCAGATCAGGCTACGCAAGATGTGTGGCAGGCAAGCTATGACGCGGCGGCCGACCGGCTGGCGGGTCTGTTGGGCAAACGCCGGGATGAAATTCTGGTATCGGGCTCGATGCAAAGTGCTTTTTACGTGAGAGAGCTCAAGCAGGTGAGTGCCGCACGTCAGGCGCTGGAACAACGTGCCCGGCAAATCTTGACACGCAAGGTGCTTGATAACGCCGCAGACGAGGAGGGGACATTGCCCTGAGTGATGGTCGTGCAGAAAGCACAAAGGGGACCCGAGGGTCCCCTTTAATTTGTCGTTGCGTGCTCTTTTTTTATTATTGAGGGGCGGTCTATTGTTGTTTTTGGCAACCGTTACCCTTTACCGCTGTTTTTGGCGACCCCCATCCGGGGTCAAGAGCAAACGTATTTTTTTGAGCGCTGATCTGCTTCTTCGTTATCGATCCAACCAGTGGGTAGCTACCTGAGGTAGTTTTATTTTTCTCTAACCGGTTGCGGGTTGCGGCACGCCGTACCCTGCGAAGCACATCTTCTCCAAAAAAATCTGTTAGCTGCGTCTCTGCCGTGTTGTTTTTGTTATGTCAGAGTCGTTTCGTCTTATTTTTATTAGGTTTGGCGCTTTTTATTCTTGTTATGCCATAGAGATAGCAGAAGCCGTGCCAACTTTACAAAGCCCTTTAAAATCAATGATTTAAATTTTGTGTGGGCAACGGCCTACGGCAAATGCGACAAAATATGTTCCCGTGTTACTCGATGTGTAGCTGTGCGGTAACACATTGTCACGCCCGCGCTACTCAACTGGCGTTACGTGCCTTGGCCACCCGCGAGCCGGTAGGTCGGCCCAACACCTGGCTGATGTGCTGGCCCGCGCGCATCAATGCGTCCAGATCGATACCGGTGTGGATGCCCAGGCCATTGAGCAGGTAGAGCACGTCTTCGGTGGCGACGTTACCGCTGGCGCCCTTGGCGTAGGGGCAGCCGCCGAGGCCCGCGATAGAGCTGTCGAACACATTGATACCTTCGAGCAGGCTGGCGTAGATATTGGCGATGGCCTGGCCATAGGTGTCATGGAAGTGGCCGGCCAACTTGTCGCGTGGTACCTGCGCGCCCACCACGTCGAACAATCTGCGAGTGGCGCCTGCCGTGCCGGTGCCGATGGTGTCGCCCAGGGACACTTCATAGCAGCCCATCGCATACAGTTCGCGCGCGACCGCCGCCACTTGCTCCGGCGCGATCTCGCCCTCGTACGGGCAGCCCAGCACACAGGACACATAGCCACGCACGCTGATGCCGTGCTGCCTGGCCTGGGCCATCAGCGGCGCAAAGCGCTCCAGGCTTTCACTGATGGAACAGTTGATGTTGCGCTGGGAAAACGCCTCGGACGCCGCGGCAAACACTGCGACTTCCTTCACCCCGGCTGCCAGCGCATCTTCAAAGCCGCGCAGGTTTGGCGCCAGTGCGCCGTAGGTCACGCCGGGCTTGCGCTGGATCTGCGCGAACACCTCGGCAGAGCCGGCCATCTGCGGCACCCACTTGGGCGAGACAAAGCTGCCGACTTCGATATAGCTCAAGCCCGCCGCGCTGAGGGCATCCACCAGGTGAACCTTGTCGGCCACGCTGATGGGCTGGGCTTCGTTCTGCAAACCGTCGCGCGGGCCGACTTCCACCAGGCGTACGTGTGAGGGGAGGGGCATGGCAGCTACCTTCTGGTTAATGACCGGCCTGGTTCATGGTCTGGGCGAGGGCCTGGGTGCAGCGCTCTTCGGCGGTGTCCAGTTCCAGTTTCATCTGTTCGATATCCAGCAACTGTTGCTCCAGTTGCTCACGGCGCTCGGCGATCTTCGCGAGCATGCTGTTGAGCTGGATATGGTTGCCGCTGGTGGGGTCGTAGAGTTCGATCAGCTCGCGACACTCGGCCAGGGAAAAGCCAATGCGCTTGCCGCGCAGGATCAGCTTCAGGCTGACCTTGTCACGCGCCGAGTAGATGCGCTCCTGGCCCCGGCGTTCCGGGGCCAGCAGGCCTTGTTCTTCATAGAAGCGAATGGCGCGGGTCGTGATGTCGAGCTCGCGGGCGAGGTCGGAGATGCTGTAGGTGGTGCTCATGGGGGCGCTCAAGAAGGTCTTGGCGCTAAGCTAATGTCAGGTTGACGTTTACGTCAAGGCGGATTGCTCAGGGGCTGCTTCGCCGCCCGACGCAGGGCAAGCCTGCTCGCCACGGCAAGTCCGCTCACCCGGGGTCAAGCCTGCTTGCCATCGAGCTTCTTCTCATGCGCGGTCACCTGCTGGCACAGCTCGATCATCTGCTCGCGCATCCAGCGATTGGCCGGGTCCTGGTCGGTGCTTTCGTGCCAGTACAGGTGGGTTTCCACCGGCGGCACATCGTTGACCGGCAGGTTGAACCAGTGCAGTTCATGGCGACGGGCGAAACGCTCCGGCACGGTCATGACCATGTCGGTCTGCTGCAGCACCTGCGAGGCCATCAGGTAATGCTGGGAGCGCAGGGCGATCTTGCGCTGGATGCCCATCTTGCCCAGGGCCAGGTCGACGTGGCCCAGGCCGTTGCGGCGGCTGGAGATATGAATGTGGGTCAGCGACAGGTAGTCATCCAGGGTGAATTTGTCCTTGCCCGCCAGCGGGTGGCCCTTGCGCATGGCACACACGTAGCGGTCTTCCATCAGCTTGACGTGGCGCACTTGCGGGTCGGTATTGAGCGGCGCATCCACGGCAAAATCCAGGCGCCCGGCCGCCAGTTCCTTGGTGGTCTCGCGGCGTTTGGACAGGAAGCTCTCGATCACCACGGTCGGCGCCAGGCGGCGCAGGCGCTGGAACAGCAGGGGCAGAATCACCGCCTCGGTGAGGTCGGTCATGCTGATGCGATAGGTCTTGGCCGCCTGCTGCGGGTTGAAGATGCGGCTCTCCTGCACCGACACCCGCAGCAACGACAGCGCATTGCGCACCGGGCCGATGATGTTCTGCGCCATCGGCGTGGGCACCATGCCCTGGGCGGTGCGCACGAACAGCGGGTCGTTGAAGGTTTCCCGAAGACGCGCCAGGGCGTTGGACACCGCCGGCTGGGTAATGCCGACAATCTGCCCGGCACGGGTCAGGTTGGCTTCGGTGTAGATCGCGTCAAAGACGATAAAGAGGTTGAGGTCGACCTTGCTCAGATTCATTTCGTTGCGCTCTTATTGTTAGGTGTCCATACGCCGATCATATATCGGTGATGAATGTTAATACACGCCGAGAATAGGCTAGGTAAATTATCAGCGCTGTTCTAGCATCGATTGCATGACCTAAACAACCTCTCAGAGAAGGGAGCTGCTCATGGATTTCGCCTATTCGCCCAAGGTTCAGGAACTGCGTGAACGCGTCACTGCGTTCATGGATGCTTACGTTTACCCGGCCGAGCCGGTGTTCGAACGCCAGGTCAGCGAAGGTGATCGCTGGCAGCCCACCGCCATCATGGAAGAGCTGAAAGCCAAGGCTAAGGCCGAAGGCCTGTGGAACCTGTTCCTGCCTGAATCCGAACTGGGCGCCGGCCTGACCAATCTTGAATACGCGCCGCTGGCCGAAATCATGGGCCGCTCGCTGCTGGGCCCGGAGCCATTCAACTGCTCCGCCCCCGACACCGGCAACATGGAAGTGCTGGTGCGCTACGCCAATGAAGAACAGAAGCAACGCTGGCTCGAACCGCTGCTGCGCGGCGAGATTCGCTCGGCATTCGCCATGACCGAGCCGGATGTGGCCTCCTCGGACGCCACCAACATGGCCGCCCGCGCCGAGCGCCAGGGCGACGAGTGGGTGATCAACGGTAAAAAGTGGTGGACCTCCGGCGCCTGCGACCCGCGCTGCAAGATTCTGATCTTCATGGGCCTGAGCAACCCGGATGCGCCGCGCCACCAGCAACACTCGATGATCCTGGTGCCGGTGGACGCCCCCGGCGTGAAAATCGTCCGGCCACTGCCGGTGTTCGGTTACGACGACGCCCCCCATGGCCATGCCGAAGTGCTGTTTGACAACGTGCGTGTGCCGTATGAAAACGTGCTGCTCGGTGAGGGCCGTGGTTTCGAGATTGCCCAGGGGCGCCTTGGCCCGGGCCGTATTCACCACTGCATGCGCTCAATCGGCATGGCCGAGCGCGCACTGGAACTGATGTGCAAACGCTCCGTCAGCCGCACCGCGTTCGGCAAGCCGTTGGCGCGCCTGGGCGGCAATATCGACAAGATCGCCGACTCGCGCATGGAAATCGACATGGCGCGCCTGCTGACCTTGAAGGCCGCCTACATGATGGACACCGTGGGCAATAAAGTGGCGAAAAGCGAAATCGCCCAGATCAAGGTAGTGGCACCGAACGTCGCCTTGAAGGTGATCGACCGGGCGATCCAGATCCACGGCGGCGCCGGTGTGTCCAACGACTTCCCGCTGGCCTACATGTACGCCATGCAACGCACCCTGCGCCTGGCCGATGGCCCGGACGAAGTGCACCGCGCAGCGATCGGCAAGTTCGAGATCGGCAAATATGTGCCTAAAGAGTTGATGCGCAGCGGGCAGTAAAAAGGCCGCTCGAAACGCGCTCCATTGTGGTGAGCGGGCTTGCCCCGCGTTGGGGGGCGAAGCCCCCCTGAAACCTGAGTACCCTATTTACCTGAAGGAGCGCGGCGTTCTTGATCGGGGCTGCTGCGCAGCCCAACGCGGGGCAAGCCCGCTCACCACAGGGTGGTTATTGGGCGCTTGCTTGGCGCTTTTCAGTACACCCACACCTCCACCCGCCGATTCTTGATCCGTCCCTCGTCCGCCGTATTCGCCGCCACCGGCATCTGCGCGCCGAACCCACGGATATCGCGCAGTACCACGCCGCTCTTGACCAGCTCACGGCGCACCGCCATCGCGCGCAACTTCGACAGCAGCGCGGCGCGCTGCGGGTCGTTCTTGGCGTCGCCGAAACCCACCAGCGTCACTTGTTTATCCAGCTTTTCATGGCTTTTCAGGTACGTCACCACGCGCTGCAGATCCTGGCGCGCCTTGTTGTCGAGGCTTGCGCTGCCTTCCTCGAAACGAAAATTCACTGTCAGCCGCTGGGCCTCACGGGCGATGGCCTGATAATCCTCGGGCATCGATGGACGTGGCTGCACCGCGATCGCCTGCACCTGCTGTGCGATAAACCCGTTGGCCGCGACGATCGCCTGGCCCTTGCTGGTCTGGGTGAAGTCCACCAGCGCCTTGGCCCAGGGGTTGTGCCCGGACGGCGGCAGGTAAAAGAACAAGCGGCGCGACAGCGGGTAATCCTCGGTAGCGATCAGGCTATTGAGCGCCAGCATCGGTTGCGAATCGCCGTCGACAATCGCCACCGCCTTGGCCTGGCGGACGTAGGGCAGGCCGATGAAACCGATGCCCTGGGGATCCTGGCTGACCGCATCGGACAGCGCTTCGCTGGACTCGAAACGCTTGGCTGATGCGACGAGAGGCTTGCTGCGCCGATTCAGCACCAGCTCCTTGAACGTGTCGTAAGTGCCGGATTGATCATCGCGCGCGTACACGTGAATGGGCCCGCCGATGCCACCGAGGGCCTCCCAGGTGCTGGCTTCGCCGTTGAAGATCTGCGCCAGTTGTTCGGTGTTCAACGTGTTCAGTGGGTTTTGCGGGTTGAGGATGATGGCCAGGCCGTCGATGGCGATCACCTGCTCGGCGCCGGGGCTTTTCAGGTCGCCCAGGGGTTCGAGGTCCACCAGCTCGCTGTCCTTGATCGGACGCGACGACGCTGCAAGGTCGGCGCCGGCTTTTTTCAGTGCGGCAAACCCGGTGCTGGAGCCGTGGGCCGCGACTTCGATGGTCACGGTCTTGCCCTGGCGCGTCTTGCCGATGACCCGCTGTTCATTGGCGCCATCGCCAGGTTCGCTGTGCACGCCCTGCAAGCCTTGATGTTCCATCAAGCCCTTGACCAGCGCGGGGCCCAGCGCCGCACCGATGGTGTTGGAGCCCTGGATGCGCAAGGCGGGGCCTTGCTCGGGAACGGGGAGGGAAGCAGCGACAGCGAAGAAAGGAAAAAGGGTCAGCACTAACAGAACGCGCAGCATCATGCCGGCACCTTCTCAAGCCAAAGGGGGTGCGGCGAGATTAAGTCAGCAAGATTGCATTCATGTGACGAGCACCCGTAGGAGCCGGCAAGCCGGCTCCTACAGTGGAGCGTGTGGTCAGCTCAGTTCAAGCCAGATCGGCGCATGGTCCGACGGTTTTTCCAGCCCGCGCAATTCGTAATCCACCCCGGCATCCTTGACCCGTGGCACCAGGCCATTGGACGCAAGGATCACGTCGATGCGCAGCCCGCGCTTGGGCTCGTCTTCAAACCCGCGGCTGCGGTAGTCGAACCAGCTGAAACGGTCGGCCACGTCCGGGTTGAGGTGGCGGAAGCTGTCCACCAGGCCCCAGTTCTTCAGGCGTGCCATCCACTCGCGCTCTTCCGGCAGGAAGCTGCACTTGCCGGTTTTCAGCCAGCGTTTGGCGTTGTCGGCGCCGATGCCGATGTCGCAATCTTCCGGGGAAATATTCACATCGCCCATCACCACCAGTGCCTGGTCATTGCTGAACTGGCTTTCCAGCAGTTGCTGCAAGTCTGCGTAGAAGCGCTGCTTGGCCGGGAACTTGGTGGGGTGGTCACGGCTTTCGCCCTGGGGGAAATAGCCGTTCATGATGGTGACCGGCTGGCCGTTCTCGTCGGCGAAGGTGCCCCAGATAAAGCGGCGCTGGGCGTCTTCTTCATCGCTGGCAAAACCTTTGTGCACGCTCAGGGCTTCTTTGCGCGACAGCAGCGCCACGCCGTAGTGACCTTTTTGCCCGTGGTAGTACACGTGATAGCCCAAGGCCTGCACTTCGGCGAGGGGGAACTGGTCGTCGTGGACCTTGGTTTCCTGCAGGCCGATCACGTCGGGCTGGTGTTTTTCAATCAGCGCCGCCAGCTGATGAGGGCGGGCGCGCAGCCCGTTGATATTGAAGGAGACGATTTTCATGGTCGGCAGTCCAGTCCTGGCAAAAGGGCGATGCTAGCGGACAAGTCGGACGGGGGCCAGCGTGGCGGTAGGACAGATGCACTGCTAATGTCTGGGAACGACTGATGCTGCGTAGGTTCGTACCCATAAGAACGCCACCTTTTGAGTGGCGCCCAGGGAGATTGACTGTATGCCTGAAACCTCGACTGCCATTGCCGATATTCGCCTGCTCAACAGCGGCTATTCCCGCGAGGCCCGCTCCCTGCTGTACCAGGCCTATCGGCATGAGCCGACGTTCGCCTACATCTTTGAGGCCGAGCGCCCAGGCTATGAACAACGGGTCCGTGCCACCGTGCGCGAGCTGGTCAAGCAGCACTTTTTCCAGAAACTGCCGGCGATTGGCCTGTTCATCAACGACCGCCTGATCGGCATCGCGTTGATCGCGCCCCCGCAACGGCGCCTGGGGATCACCGAAAGCTGGGCCTGGCAGCTGCGCATGTGGTTGAGCACCGGTGTGCGCGGCACCCGTCGCTACCTCGAATACCATCAGGCGGTGTTGGCCTGCCTGCCCAGCGAATCGGTGCATGTGCTGCCGCTGCTGGGCATTCATCCGCAATTCCAGGGCAAGCATTACGGCGAGCAACTGCTGGAAGCTGTACACAATTGGTGCGCCGAAGACCCGCATTCGTCCGGTGTGGTGCTGGATACGGGGAATTCTCGCTATCTGGAGTTCTACAAGCGTCAGGGCTACGAGGAAATCGGCGAAGTCGCTATAGGACCTGTCCTTGAGCACGTTTTTTTCCACCCCAATCCGCAGGTGTTACATGCTGCAACGGCTTAAGACAGAATTATTCAGACAATTCTGAGTTCAAAGAGTCTCCCTTGCTCGTGTAGCATCCGCGCCTATGAAGTTTCCAGGAAGATTTACCAGCGGCTTGGTTCTGCTGTTCACCAGCTGCGGCGCATTCGCACAAAGCGAATTGGACGTGCGGATCAAGCCATCAAACGACGCGTTGAAAGCCAACATCGAAGGCTATATCGGCGGGGTGGGCGATCGTGATGAAGAGGCCTTGCTGCGGTTCAGCCGTGGCGCCGAGGAGCAGGCGCGCAAAGCCGCGCAGGCACTGGGTTTCTATCAGCCACTGATCGAGAGTGACGTGAAGGGCGGCAAGAACCCGCGCCTGATCCTCACCATCGACCCCGGCGAGCCGGTGCATTTGCGCAATGTGACCATTCGGGTCGACGGTCCTGCCGCGAACCTCAAGACGTTTCGCGTGCCTGCCAGTGACGACCTCAAATCCGGCGCCGTGCTCAACCACGGCCATTACGAAGACGCCAAGCGTCTGATCCAGAACCAGGCGTCGCGCTACGGCTTTTTCAGCGGGCGCTTTACTCGCCAGACACTCTCGGTTGACCCGCAGGCCGGCGTCGCCGATATCGAACTCATCTATGACAGTGGCCCGCGCTACACCCTGGGCAAGGTCAGCTTTGCCGGCGATACGCCGTTTGACGAAGACCTGCTGCAACGCATGGTGCCGTTCAAAAGCGGTGACCCCTACGATTCCGAACTGATCGCCGAACTCAACCAGAACCTGCAGGCCAGCGGCTTTTTCGAAGGCGTGCGCGTGGACGCTGCCCCAGCGGCCTCGAGCAAAGACGTGATCCCGGTGGCCGTCAACCTGCAAACCCGCAAGCCGCGCACCATGGGCCTGGGCCTGGGTTTCTCCACCGACGTCGGCCCGCGCGGCAAAGCCAACTGGACCCGTCACTGGGTCAACCCCCAGGGCCACAGCTATGGTTGGGAGGCCGAACTGTCGGCGCCACGCCAGAACGTCGGCCTGTGGTACGACATTCCGCTGGACCCGCCGCTCACCGATAAATTGCGCTTCGCCGGCGGTTACCAGAATGAAGAGATCGCCAATACCGACACCTTGAGTAAATTGCTCACCCTCGGCCCTGAATGGCACAGCAAGTTGCCCAGCGGCTGGACCCGCGTGATCTCGCTCAAATACCAGCGCGAAGAATATCGCCTGGGCAATGACTCCGGACTCAGCAACCTGGTCATGCCCGGCATCAGCTATTCCTACCTGCGCAGCGATAACCGCATCGACCCGCACAACGGCTACCGCCTGCAGTTCGACACCAAGGTCGCGAAGGAGGGCCTGGGCTCCGACACCAACCTGCTTTACGGCACGGCCATGGTCAAGGGTTTGACCACCCTGTGGGACAACCACCGGTTCCTGGCCCGTGCCCAGGTCGGCGGCAGCGCGACCAATGGCTACAAGTCGGTGCCGCCGTCGCTGCGCTTCTTCGCCGGTGGCGACCAGAGCGTGCGTGGTTACGAGTACCAGACGCTCTCGCCTGAGAACGACCGCGGCGACCGTATCGGCGGCCGCTACATGGTGGCCCTGAGCGCCGAGTACCAATATTCCATCGCCGAGAAATGGCGGATCGCAACCTTTATCGACCAGGGCAACTCGTTCAATTCCCTGGAGCTGCCCAGCCTCAAGACCGGCGTCGGTGTCGGCATTCGCTGGGTCTCGCCGGTGGGGCCGATCCGCCTGGACCTGGCCCATGCCCTGGAAGACCCGGGCGGCGTTCGTTTGCACTTTTCCATGGGGCCTGAGCTGTGATGCGTGGTGTAAAAATAGCGGGGCTGGCCGTACTGGCAATCCTCGCCGTGCTGTTGCTGGCACTGTGGGCAATCCTCGGCACCCAGGCCGGCAGTCGCTGGGCCCTGGGGCGTGTGCCGGGGTTGAGCGTGGAGAATTTCCAAGGCCATTTGGGCGGCCAGTGGAGCGCCGACCATCTGCTGTGGGCGCAAGACGGCAGTCGTGTCGAGCTGAAGGCGCCGACGTTGGATTGGTCGCCGGCGTGCCTGTTGCGCATGACCGTGTGCATCAATCGCCTGGACGTGGATCAAGTCAGCCTGCAGTTTGCGCCGAGCACCGAAGAGAGCAGCGGTCCGATTCAATTGCCGGATCTGAAATTGCCCGTTTCCATTCAATTGGGCGACGTTCGCGTCGGCAGCCTGCTGTTCAATGGCAGCGAGGAACTCAAGGGCCTGCAGCTGGCGGCGCACTGGACCGCCGCCGGGATGCAGATCGACTCGGTGCACTTGCAACGCGACGACCTGGTGCTGGACCTTGCCGGCCTGCTGCAACCCAGCGGCGACTGGCCGTTGACCGCCAGCGGTGACCTGAGCCTGCCTTACGCCCCCGGCGGCGCGCCGTGGAAAGTGGCGCTCAAGGTCGAGGGCGACTTGCTCAAGACCCTCAAGCTCGACGCCGACAGCAGCGGTTACCTGCCGGCCAAACTCAGCGGCGAGCTGCAGCCCCTGGCGGAAAACCTGCCCGCGCAGTTGCACATCACCGCGGACGGCTTCAAGCCGAGCGCCGATTTGCCCGACACCCTGCAACTCAATCAACTCGACCTCAGCGCCAAAGGCGACTTGAGCAGCGGCTACCAACTGCTGGGCAAGGCCGTGCTGCCGGCGGAAAAAGGCCCGGTGGACCTGCTGTTGCAAGGCAAGGTCGACGCCAAGGGCGCGCAGATCGCCGGCCTCGACCTGAATGCCGGTGACCGCCAGAGCCTGAAACTGACGGCGCAGCTGGACTGGCAACAAGGCTTCAGCGCCGAGGCCAGGATCGATTGGCTGGACTTCCCGTGGCATCGCCTGTACCCGCTGATCGACGAGCCGCAGGTCGTATTGCGCACCTTCAACGGTGAAGTCTCCTACAAGGACGGCAACTACCTCGGCAATCTCAAGGCCGACCTCGACGGCCCGGCTGGCAAGTTCACGGTGGTCACGCCCTTCAGCGGCGACCTCAAGCAAGTGTTCCTGCCCGAGCTGAAACTCAGCGCCGGCCAAGGCAAGGCCGAAGGCCACCTGAACCTGCAGTTTGCCGACGGCATCGCCTGGGACACCGCGCTGGACCTGTCGGCGCTGAACCCGGCGTACTGGGTCGCCGAGTTGCCCGGCACCCTGGCCGGGCCGCTGCGCAGCCAAGGTGAATTCAAGAACGAACAGCTCAAGCTCAACGCCGACCTCGACCTCAAGGGCCGCCTGCGCGGGCAAACCGCCGTGCTGGCCGCCAAGGCCGAAGGCGCGGGCGAGCAATGGACCCTGGCCAACCTGGATATTCGCCTGGGCGACAACCGCATCAACGGCAGCGGCAGCCTGCAGCAACGCCTGGCCGGGCAGATCGATATCAAGCTGGCGCGCCTGGCCCAGCTGTGGCCGCAGCTGCGCGGGCAGGTCAATGGCCGGCTCGACGTGGCCGGCAGCCTCCAGGCGCCGCAAGGCAAGCTCGACCTCAAGGGCCAGCAACTGGCATTCGCCGATAATCGCCTGCAAAGCCTGAGCCTGGACGCCAACCTGGACAGCGCCCAGCGCGCCAGGATCGACCTCAAGGGCAGCGGCATCCAGGCCGGCGAAACCCAGGTCGGCACCCTCACGGCCAGTGCCCAAGGCGATATCAAGAGCCAGAAGGTCCAATTGGACCTGGCCGGTCCGTTGGTGAAACTGGCCCTGGCCCTCGACGGCAACCTCGATAAAGGCAACTGGCGCGGGCGCCTGGCCAGTGGCGATGTGCAAGCCGGTGGCCAGGACTGGAAGCTGCAGGCCCCGGCAAAAATCGAACGCCTGGCCGACGGCAAGCTGACATTTGCCGCGCACTGCTGGGTGTCCGGCGCGGCCAGCCTGTGCGGTGAAGACCAGCGCCTGATGCCCGAGCCGAAGCTGCGCTACCACCTCAAGCAGTTCCCCATCGACAGCCTGGCGGCGTTTTTGCCCAAGGACTTCGCGTGGCAGGGCAAGCTGAATGCCGACGTACAACTCGACCTGCCCGACAGCGGGCCCAAAGGCGTGATCTCGGTGGATGCCAGCGGCGGCACCATGCGCGTCAAGGACAAGGACCAGTGGCTGGATTTCCCCTATGACACCCTCAAGCTGGAAACCACCCTCAACCCCAAGCGCATCGACACCCAGCTGAACTTCCGTGGCGGCCAGCTCGGCGAGCTGTTGCTGCAGGCGCAGATCAATCCTCTGCCGAAAAACAAGCCGATCACCGGCAACTTCAGCCTCACTGGCCTCGACCTCGCCGTGGCGCGGCCGTTTGTGCCGATGGTGGAAAAACTCACCGGCAAGCTCAACGGCAGCGGGCGGATTTCCGGTGGATTGCTGGCACCGCAGGTCAACGGCAACGTCAACCTGGTGGGCGGTGAAGTGTCCGGGCCGCAACTGCCGGTCAGCCTTGAAGGCCTGAACGTGCAGGCGCTGATTGCCGGCGAGAGTGTGCAATTGAATGGCGCCTGGCGCAGTGGCAAGGCCGGGCAGGGCAGCCTCAAGGGCCAGATCGACTGGGGCCAGGCGCTGGTGGTGGACCTCAGCCTGCAAGGCTCGCAACTGCCGGTCACGGTAGAGCCCTATGCGGTGCTGGAAGTGGCGCCCGACCTGAAGATCAGCCTGAAGAACGACAAACTGGCGATTGCCGGCAAGGTGCAGATCCCGCGCGGCGACATCACCGTGCGTGAGCTGCCGCCGTCGACGGTCAAGGTCTCGGACGACACCGTGATCGTCGGCAGCCAGACCGAGGAGGGCAAGCCACCGATGGCGATGGCCATGGATATCGACGTCGCGGTGGGCGAGGACAAGCTCAACTTCGCCGGCTTCGGCCTGACCGCCAAGGTGCAGGGCCATGTGCACATCGGCGACAACATGGACACCCGTGGCGAGCTGTGGCTCAACGACGGCCGCTACCGCGCCTACGGGCAGCGACTTGATGTGCGTCGCGCACGCCTGCTGTTCGCCGGGCCGATCGACCAGCCCTACCTGGACATCGAAGCGGTCCGCAAGACCGACGACGTGGTCGCCGGTATCCGCCTCAGCGGCAGCGCCGAGCAGCCGACCACGCAGATCTTCTCGGAGCCGGCGATGAGCCAGGAGCAGGCGCTGTCCTACCTGGTACTGGGGCGCCCGCTGAGCAGCACCGGCGAAGACAACAACATGCTTGCCCAAGCCGCCTTGGGCCTGGGGCTGATGGGCAGCGCCGGGGTGACCTCGGACATCGCCAACAAACTCGGTATCCAGGATTTTGACCTCGACACCCAGGGCAGTGGCACCACCACGGCGGTGGTGGCCAGCGGCAAGATCACCGAGAAACTCAGCCTGCGCTACGGGGTCGGGGTGTTCGAACCGGCCAGCACCATTGCCTTGCGTTATCTGCTGAGCAAGAAGGTGTACCTGGAAGTGGCGAGCGGCGTGGCCAGCTCCCTGGATATCTTCTACAAGCGCGATTTCTGACCTTCCCCTGTTGCCGGCGATAGCGGTTCATCAGTCGATCTTTTCATTGACTGATACACCGCCATCGCCGGCAAGCCTGCGCCTGCAGTTGCGGTTTTCTGCCGCCTGTCAGCTAATTAGCAAGCAAGCTAATTATTCCATTTGACATTCGCTGCCTAAGCAGTAACATCTCGTCATACATTCACTGCCTAGGCAGTAATAAGGTGACTTCCGATGAAACACTTCACCCCTGACAACTTCCACAACTGCCATCTCGGCCTGTTGCTGGGCCGCGCCGCACTGCTCAAAGACCGCATCATCGACACCCATATGGAACCCCATGGCATCACCGCCGCGCAGTTCAAGGTGCTGATCATCATGGCCCAGTACGGCGTCGACACCCCGGCGGAGCTGTGCCGCAACCTGTCGCTGGACAGCGGCTCGATGACACGCATGCTTGACCGCCTGGAGCAAAAGGGCCTGCTGGGTCGCAAGCGTTCCGAGCTGGACCGCCGCCAGGTGCAGTTGGTGCTGACCACCGAAGGCCAGCGCCTGGCGGACATGCTGCCGCACATCGGCGCCGATGCGCTGAATCAGTTGGCCGGCGCCCTGGAGCCCGGTGAGTTGCAAACCCTGGAAAAGATCCTCAAGAAAATTCTGATAGCTGCCGGTGATCCCATCACCCTGCAGCGGGTAGGTAAAGAATGAACACACGTGCCCTTAGCCTGGTGCTGGTGGCCATGAGCATGGCCGGTTGCGCCAACTTCAGCGGCCTCGACACCCAGGGCCAGCGCCTCGACGCCAATACCCTGCAGGCCGGTAAGTCCTTGAGCGGCGTGACGCTGTCGAGTGCTGCCTGGCCCACCGCCGACTGGTGGAAAAGCCTGGGCGACCCCCAGCTCGACGGCCTGATCCAGGAAGCCCTGCAGAACAGCCCCGACATGCAAGTGGCCAGCGCCCGTGCCCATCAGGCCGAAGCCGCTGCCTATGCGGCGAATGCCGCTCGCATGCCGACCCTCGACGCCAGCGCCGGTGTGAGCCGCTCACGCCTGGCCAAGGATCAGGACCCGCTGGGGCAGGGCGATGCCTACGCCACCGTGCGTAATATCGGCGCCAGCTTCAATTACAACTTCGACCTCTGGGGTGGCCAGCGCGCCGCGTGGGAAGCCGCGCTGGGCCAGGCACGTGCCGCCGAAGTCGACCAGCAGGCCGCACGCCTGACACTCGCCGCCAACGTGGCCAAGGCCTACAGCGATTTGGGCCAGGCGCATATCGTGCGTGACCTGGCCAATGATGACCTCAAGCGCACCCGGCAAATGCTCGACCTGGGCAAGCGTCGGCTCAACTCCGGCATCGACAGCCAGTACCAGTACCAGCAGACCGAAAGCCTGGAAGCCAGCTCCCAGTCGCAACTGATCGATGCGGAAAAGCAACTGCAGAGCGCCAAGATCGCCCTCGCCGTGCTGCTCGGCAAAGGCCCGGACCGTGGCGGTGAGTTGACCCGTCCCAACGTGCTGAAACCCAGCGCCGTGGCGGTGCCTTCGGTATTGCCGGCCGAATTGCTCGGCCGTCGTCCGGACCTGATCGCCGCGCGTTGGCGCGTGGAGGCGGCGAGCAAGAATATCGCCGCCGGCAAGGCCAACTTCTACCCCAACCTCAACCTGAGCGCGAGCGCCGGGGCCGAGTCGTTGTTGGGTGACGCGATGTTCGGGTCGGCCAGCCGCTTCTTCAGCATCGCGCCGACGATCTCGCTGCCGATCTTCGACGGTGGCCGCCTGCGCGCCGACCTCGACGCCCGCGACGCCGACTACGACCTGGCGGTGGCCCAGTACAACAAGACCCTGGTGCAAGCCCTGGGCGATATCGGCAACACCCTGTCGCAACTGCGTGACACCGGTCGGCAGATCCAGGCCCAGCAACACGCCGCGGACATTGCCCAGCAGTCCTACGACACCGGGGTGCAGCGCTACAGCTCCGGCATCGGCAACTACCTGGATGTGCTGAGCATCGAGCAGCAGTTGCTGCAGGCCCAGCGCCAGCTGGCGACGCTGAATGCAGCGCAGATCGATCTGTCGATTCAATTGATGCAGGCCCTGGGTGGCGGCTACAGCGCCAACAACGTGGCAGCGACCACCCCAGCCACACGCACGGAATAATTTGAGGTATTTGTCATGGCCACTGCCGAAAACACCAACGCAAGCGAACAACCCAAAGCCACCGAACAACCCAAAACGGACAACAACCCGCGTAAACGCAAGATCATGCTGATCGGCCTCGCGCTGATCGTCATCCTCGGCGTGCTGGGCGTGTGGGGCTGGTATGAGCTCTACGGCCGCTTCAATGAAAGCACCGACGACGCCTATGTGAACGGCAACGTGGTCGAGATCACCCCGTTGGTCACCGGCACCGTGGTCAGCATCGGCGCCGACGATGGCGACCTGGTCCACGAAGGCCAGGTGCTGGTCAACTTCGACCCGAATGATGCCGCCGTCGGCCTGCAAAGTGCCCAGGCCAACCTGGCCCGCACCGTGCGCCAGGTACGAGGTTTGTACAGCAACGTCGACGGGATGAAAGCCCAGGTGCTGGCGCAGCAAGCCAATGTGCAGAAGGCCCAGGACAACTACAACCGTCGTAAGAACCTCGCCGCGGGCGGCGCGATCTCCCAGGAAGAACTCTCCCACGCCCGTGACGACCTGACCTCGGCGCAAAACGCCCTGGCCAACGTGCAGCAGCAGTTCAAGACCACCAGCGCGCTGGTGGACGACACCGTGATTTCGTCGCACCCGGACGTCCAGGCCGCCGCCGCACAACTGCGCCAGGCCTACCTGACCAATGCGCGCAGCACCTTGATCGCGCCGGTCACCGGCTACGTGGCCAAGCGCACCGTGCAACTGGGCCAGCGCGTCCAGCCGGGCACTGCGCTGATGGCGGTGATTCCGCTGGACCAGCTGTGGATCGACGCCAACTTCAAGGAAACCCAACTGCGCGACATGCGCATCGGCCAGCCGGTGGATATCGAGTCGGACATCTACGGCAGTGACGTGAAATTCAGCGGCACCGTGGACAGCCTGGGCGCCGGTACCGGCAGCGCGTTTGCCCTGCTGCCGGCGCAGAACGCCACCGGTAACTGGATCAAGATCGTGCAGCGTGTACCCGTGCGTATCCACATCAACGCCGATGAGCTGGCCAAGCACCCGCTGCGAGTGGGCTTGAGCACCGTGGTCAATGTCGACCTGCACGACCAGAGCGGCCCGGTACTGGCGCAGCAGGCGCCGCAAAAGGCTTCGTTCACCACCAACGTGTATGACCGCCAACTGGCCGAGGCTGACGCCATGATCACGCAGTTGATCCATGACAACAGCAGCGCCGCACCCAAGGCTGCGCAACGCTGATGAGCAATAACGCCTCCTTCACGCCACCCAGCCTGTTGATGGCCACTATTGGCCTGTCGCTGGCGACTTTTATGCAGGTGCTCGACACCACCATCGCCAACGTGGCGTTGCCGACCATTTCCGGCAACCTCGGCGTGAGTTCGGAGCAGGGCACCTGGGTGATCACCTCGTTTGCGGTGAGCAACGCGATTGCCTTGCCGCTGACCGGCTGGTTGAGCCGGCGCTTTGGCGAGGTGAAGTTGTTCCTGTGGGCGACCCTGCTGTTTGTGCTGGCGTCGTTCCTGTGCGGTATTTCCACCTCGATGCCCGAGCTGATCGCCTTTCGGGTCGTGCAAGGCCTGGTTGCCGGGCCGTTGTACCCGATGACCCAGACGCTGCTGATCGCGGTCTACCCGCCGGCGAGGCGCGGCATGGCCCTGGCGTTGCTGGCGATGGTCACGGTGGTGGCGCCGATTGCCGGGCCGATCCTCGGCGGCTGGATCACCGACAGCTACAGCTGGCCGTGGATCTTCTTCATCAACGTGCCCATCGGGATCTTCGCGGTGATGGTGGTGCGTTCGCAGCTGAAGAAACGCCCGGTGGTCACCAGTTACCAGCCGATGGACTATGTGGGGCTGTTGAGCCTGATCGTCGGGGTCGGCGCCTTGCAGATCATCCTCGACAAGGGCAACGACCTGGACTGGTTCGAGTCCAACTTCATCATCATCGGTGCGGCGATTTCGGTGATTGCCCTGGCGGTGTTCATCATCTGGGAACTCACCGACAAGCACCCGGTGGTCAACCTGCGGCTGTTCGCCTACCGGAACTTCCGCATCGGCACCATCGTGTTGATCCTGGGGTATGCGGGCTTCTTCGGCATCAACCTGATCCTGCCGCAGTGGCTGCAAACGCAGATGGGCTATACCGCGACCTGGGCCGGCCTGGCGGTGGCGCCGATCGGCATCCTGCCGGTGCTGATGTCGCCGTTTGTCGGTAAGTACGCGCACAAATTCGACCTGCGCCTGCTGGCAGGCCTGGCGTTCCTGGCGATTGGCCTGAGTTGCTTCATGCGTGCCGGCTTCACCAACGAAGTGGACTTCACCCACATCGCCCTGGTGCAGCTGTTCATGGGCATTGGCGTGGCGCTGTTCTTCATGCCGACCCTGAGCATCCTGATGTCCGACTTGCCGCCGCAGCAAATTGCCGACGGCGCCGGCCTGGCGACCTTCCTGCGGACCCTGGGCGGCAGCTTCGCGGCCTCGCTGACCACCTGGATCTGGATTCGCCGCGCGGACCAGCACCATGCGTACATGAGCGAAAACATGACCACCTACGACTCCGCCACCCGCGACGCGCTGCAAGCGCTCGGTGGGGCAGGGCACAAGGCTTATGCGCAGCTGGACCAGATCCTCACCAGCCAGGCGTACATGATGTCCACCGTGGACTACTTCACGTTGCTGGGGTGGATGTTCATGGGCTTGATGTTGCTGGTATGGCTGGCCAAGCCGCCGTTCGGCGCAAAGGCCGGACCGGAAGCCTCCGGGCACTGATACCCGGATCATCCCGAGCCTTGTAGGACCCGGCTTGCTGGCGATGGTGGTGGTTCAGTCGATAAATCTATTGACTGACAGACCGTCTTCGCAGGCAAGCCAGCTCCCACATTTGGATCTCTGTTCACAAGGGATGGCGGTGTTTGGGAATAAGGCGCCAGGCAACGCCCACTGCGGGTTCACAACCTCAAGCTGAGACAGCACGCGGTCAACAAAGTGGGAGCGGGCTTGCTCGCGAAGGCGCCGGTTCAGTCGATAAATGAATGGACTGACAGACCGCCTTCGCAGGCAAGCCAGCTCCCACATTTGGATCTCTGTTCACAAGGGATGTGTGGTGTTTGAGAGTCAGGCACCGGGCAACGCCAGTTGCGGCTTCACAACCTCAAGCTGAGACAGCACGCGGTCAACAAAGTGGGAGCGGGCTTGCTCGCGAAGGCGCCGGTTCAGTCGATAAATGAATGGACTGACACACCGCCTTCGCAGGCAAGCCAGCTCCCACATTGAGGTCGCTGTTCACAAGGGATGTGTGGTGTTTGAGAGTCAGGCGCCAGGCAGCGCCAATTGCGGGTTCACAACCTCAACCTGAGGCAGCACGCGGTCAACAAGGTGGGAGCGGGCTTGCTCGCGAAGGCGCCGGATCAGTCGATAAATGAATCGACTGACACACCGCCTTCGCAGGCAAGCCAGCTCTCACATTTGGATCTCTGTTCACAAGGGATGTGTGGTGTTTGAGAGGCAGGCACCGAGCAACGCCAATTGCGGGTTTACAACCTCAAGCTGAGACAGCACGCGATCAAAAAGGTGGGAGCGGGCTTGCTCGCGAAGGCGCCGGTTCAGTCGATAAATGAATCGACTGACACACCGCCATCGCCGGCAAGCCAGCTCCCACATTGAGGTCGCTGTTCACAGGGGATGCGCGGTGTTTGGGAATCAAGCACCAGGCAACGCCAGTTGCGGGTTCACAAAGTCAAACGCCGCCAGCTGAAACCCTTGCTCATCCACCTGCAAGGCCCAGCCTTGCTTGTCCCAGTCCCCCAGCACGATACGCTTGGCCGCCTGGTCTCCAATCTGCAACTTATGGATGGCCGGGCGGTGCGTGTGGCCGTGGACCAGCGTGCGCACGCCGAACTGCTGCATCACCCTGGGCACTTCCTCGGGGGTGACGTCGACGATGTCGTTGGTCTTCATGCGCGTTTGCGCGCGGCTTTCACTGCGCAGCTTGCGCGCCAGCTTGTGGCGGGTGCGCAGCGGCAGGTGGCGCAGGATAAACAGCACGATCGGGTTGCGCAGGATGCGCCGCAGCTTCATATAGCCAAGGTCGCGGGTACAGAGGCTGTCGCCGTGCATCAACAGCACAGGCTCGCCATGGAGCTGCACGACACTCGGGTCCTTGAGCAAGGTGGCGCCTGCAGCTTTGCAGAACCCCTTGCCGATGAGGAAATCGCGGTTGCCATGCATGATGAAAATCGGGGTGCCGCTGTCGCTCAGCTCGCGCAGGGCTGCGCAAATCGAGCGCTGGAAGGGCGTCATCCCATCGTCGCCAATCCAGGCTTCGAAGAAGTCCCCCAGAATGTACAACGCCTGGGCGCCACGGGCGCGGTTGTGGAGCAGATCCAGAAACGCCCGGGTGATGTCCGGGCGCTCCTCTTCCAGATGCAAATCTGAAATCAGCAATATCACTCAACGATCTCGGCTTTCTCGACGATCACGTCTTCTACCGGAACGTCCTGGTGACCGGCTTTACCGGTGGTCTGCACGCCTTTGATCTTGTCGACGACGTCCTGGCCTTCGGTGACTTTACCGAACACTGCATAGCCCCAGCCCTGAACGTTCTTGCCGCTGTGGTTCAGGAAAGTGTTGTCGGCGACGTTGATGAAGAACTGCGCGGAGGCCGAATGCGGCTCCATGGTACGGGCCATGGCGACGGTGTACTTGTCGTTGGAAAGGCCGTTGTCCGCTTCGTTCTGGATGCTTGGACGCTTGTCTTTCTTTTCCTTCATGCCAGGCTCGAAACCGCCGCCCTGGACCATGAAGTTGCCGATGACACGGTGGAAAACAGTGTTTTCGTAGTGGCCGGCCTTAACGTATTCGATGAAGTTGGCGACGGTGATCGGCGCTTTCTCGGCGTTCAGCTCGATGACGATGTCACCGTGGTTGGTGGTCAGTTTGACTTGAGTCATGTTCACTACTCTTTTCAGGGAATTCGTGGGTTTGGACGCCTGCGCGCCTTACCAGGTTGGCGAAATCGCGGCCAAGGCGCGCAGTTTAGCGTGCCCGGCAGGAATTTCGAGGTGGTTTTTTACCGCCCGTGCATTAAATGCAGCAGTTTTTGGCCACGCTCTGTCAGCGGCTTGACCGCTTCGGCTATGATAAGCCCTTTGTTTTACTTGGCCCCAACCGGCCACGAACCTGTCTGTTCAAGGATCCTATGAGCAAGCCCACTGTCGACCCTACCTCGAATTCCAAGGCCGGACCTGCCGTTCCGGTCAATTTCCTGCGCCCGATCATCCAGGCGGACCTGGATTCGGGCAAGCACACGCAGATCGTCACCCGCTTCCCGCCAGAGCCCAACGGCTACCTGCACATCGGTCACGCCAAGTCGATCTGTGTGAACTTCGGCCTGGCCCAGGAGTTCGGTGGCGTCACGCACCTGCGTTTCGACGACACCAACCCGGCCAAGGAAGACCAGGAATACATCGACGCCATCGAAAGCGACATCAAGTGGCTGGGCTTCGAATGGTCCGGTGAAGTGCGCTACGCCTCGAAGTATTTCGACCAGTTGTTCGACTGGGCCGTCGAGCTGATCAAGGCCGGCAAGGCCTACGTTGACGACCTGACCCCGGAGCAAGCCAAGGAATACCGTGGCACGCTGACCGAGCCGGGCAAGAACAGCCCGTTCCGCGACCGTTCGGTGGAAGAGAACCTCGACTGGTTCGCCCGCATGCGCGCCGGTGAGTTCCCGGACGGCGCCCGCGTACTGCGCGCCAAGATCGACATGGCCTCGCCGAACATGAACCTGCGCGACCCGATCATGTACCGCATTCGCCACGCTCATCACCACCAGACCGGTGACAAGTGGTGCATCTACCCGAACTACGACTTCACCCACGGTCAGTCGGACGCCATCGAAGGCATCACCCACTCGATCTGCACCCTCGAGTTCGAGAGCCATCGCCCGCTGTACGAGTGGTTCCTCGACAGCCTGCCGGTGCCGGCGCACCCGCGCCAGTACGAGTTCAGCCGCCTGAACCTGAACTACACCATCACCAGCAAGCGCAAGCTCAAGCAACTGGTCGATGAGAAGCACGTGCACGGCTGGGACGACCCACGCATGTCGACGCTGTCGGGTTTCCGCCGTCGCGGCTACACCCCGGCATCGATCCGCAATTTCTGCGAGATGGTCGGCACCAACCGCTCCGACGGTGTGGTCGACTACGGCATGCTCGAGTTCAGCATCCGTCAGGACCTCGACGCCAACGCCCCACGCGCCATGTGCGTGCTGCGTCCGTTGAAAGTCGTGATCACCAACTACCCGGAAGACAAGGTCGACCACCTCGAACTGCCGCGTCACCCGCAGAAAGAAGAACTCGGTGTGCGCAAGCTGCCGTTCGCGCGTGAGATCTACATCGACCGCGATGACTTCATGGAAGAGCCGCCAAAAGGCTACAAGCGCCTGGAGCCGAATGGCGAAGTGCGCCTGCGCGGCAGCTACGTGATCCGCGCTGACGAAGCGATCAAGGACGCCGACGGCAACATCGTCGAGCTGCGTTGCTCGTACGACCCGGACACCCTGGGCAAGAACCCTGAAGGCCGCAAGGTCAAGGGCGTGATCCACTGGGTGCCGGCCGCTGCCAGCATCGAGTGCGAAGTGCGCCTGTACGATCGTCTGTTCCGCTCGCCGAACCCTGAAAAGGCCGAGGACAGCGCCAGCTTCCTGGACAACATCAACCCTGACTCCCTGCAAGTACTCACTGGTTGTCGTGCCGAGCCATCGCTTGGCGACGCACAGCCGGAAGACCGTTTCCAGTTCGAGCGCGAAGGTTACTTCTGCGCGGATATCAAGGACTCGAAACCAGGCGCTCCGGTATTCAACCGTACCGTGACCTTGCGTGATTCGTGGGGCCAGTGATTTAAGGGATTTGTCGTGCTAACGATCTACAACACACTCAGCAAGACCAAAGAAGTCTTCAAGCCGCTGGATGGCAACAAGGTGCGCATGTACGTGTGCGGCATGACCGTGTACGACTACTGCCACATCGGCCATGGCCGCAGCATGGTTGCCTTCGACCTGGTGACGCGCTGGTTGCGCTTCAGCGGTTATGACCTGACCTACGTGCGCAACATCACCGACATCGACGACAAGATCATCAATCGCGCCAACGAAAACGGCGAGTCGTTCGACGCGCTGACCGAGCGCATGATCGCCGCGATGCACGAGGACGAGGCCCGCCTCAACATCCTCAAGCCGGACATGGAGCCGCGTGCCACGGACCACATCCCTGGCATGCACGCGATGATCCAGACCCTGATCGACAAGGGTTACGCCTACGCCCCGGGCAATGGTGACGTGTACTACCGCGTCGCCAAGTTCATGGGCTACGGCAAGCTGTCGCGCAAGAAAATCGAAGACCTGCGCATCGGCGCACGCATCGAAGTCGACGAAGCCAAGCAGGATCCGCTCGACTTCGTGCTGTGGAAAGCCACCAAGCCCGGCGAGCCGAGCTGGGAGTCGCCCTGGGGCGCCGGGCGTCCGGGCTGGCACATCGAATGCTCGGTGATGTCCACCTGCTGCCTGGGCGAGACCTTCGACATTCACGGCGGCGGCAGCGACCTCGAGTTCCCGCACCATGAAAACGAAATCGCCCAGAGCGAAGCCGCCACCGGCAAGACCTACGCCAACGCCTGGATGCACTGCGGCATGATCCGCATCAATGGCGAGAAGATGTCCAAGTCCTTGAACAACTTCTTCACCATTCGCGACGTGCTGGCAAAGTACCACCCGGAAGTCGTGCGTTACCTGCTGGTGTCGAGCCACTACCGCAGCGCCATCAACTACTCCGAAGACAACCTCAAGGACGCCAAGGGCGCCCTGGAGCGTTTCTACCACGCGTTGAAAGGCCTGCCCGTCGTGGCCCCGGCCGGCGGCGAAGGTTTCGTGGCGCGCTTCACCGAAGTCATGAACGACGACTTCGGCACACCCGAAGCCTGCGCGGTACTGTTCGAGATGGTGCGCGAGATCAACCGCCTGCGCGAGAGCGATCTCGACGCAGCGGCGGGCCTGGCGGCGCGCTTGAAAGAGCTGGCCAGCGTGCTCGGCGTGTTGCAGATGGAAGCCGATGACTTCCTGCAAGCCGGCGCCGAAGGGCGTGTGGATGCGGCTGAAGTCGATGCGTTGATCCAGGCGCGTCTAGCAGCGCGTGTCAATAAAGACTGGGCGGAATCCGACCGTATCCGCGACCAACTGACCGCGATGGGGGTGGTGTTGGAAGACGGCAAGGGCGGGACGACGTGGCGGTTGGCTGATCAGGCTTGATTGGTAAACGCTGAATGAAAAACGCCCCGACTGGTTCGGGGCGTTTTTTTGCACAACGTTTTAACGGCTCACTCGATCCATTGTGGGAGCGGGCTTGCTCGCGAAGGCGGCGTGTCAGTCACAGCTGCAGTGGCTGACAC
>NZ_JASCPP010000065.1:0-38735 GCF_029959745.1 Pseudomonas sp. PS01298
CGAATGCGGTCTATCAGTACTCCATGTACTGACTGACACACTGCATTCGCGAGCAAGCCCGCTCCCACATTCAGGCCTCGCCAGGCTTTAGATCCCGGCGTACCACCGGCCCCGACCGCTCTTCAATCTCCTGCTTGAGCCCCTGGCGCAGTCCCAGCAAAAACGCCAGCTCCGCCACCACAAACAGCGGCCCTACAATCAGCCCCGAGACGTCATCTACAAACGCCGGCTTCCTGCCCTCGTAATAGTGGCCGACAAACTGAATCACCCAGCCCACCACGAACATCCCAATACCGCTGCTGAGCCACACCAGCGTGCTTTGCGCCGCCAGCACATGCCCGGCCCACACGGATAAACCCATCAGTACCGTCATCAGCACACCCAGTGCCAGTTCCAGGCGCAGGTAAAACCACGCCGAAAACAGCGCGACAAGCACCGCCGGCGATAGCCACAGGCTGCCCACCGCCCACTCTGGACGTGACAGCAGCACGGCCACGGCCACCACGATCAACGGGATGCCGATAAAGTGGCTGGCAATATTGCGCGGGTCGCGGTGGTAGGCAGCGTATTGACTGAGGTGGTCGACGAGGCTTTTCATTGTTGTTCCTCCTGTAGGATGTTTGATCATGCCCTGTCCGCCTGTGACTAACTGTCAGCTGGGCGACAATCTTCGGAGTTCGCATGGACGTAGAGCAATGGCGCTCCCGGTTGGCCACCGGTCACTGGTTCAGCCACCTGCCCGCACCGTTTCAGCATAGCCTGCTGGCGCATGCCCGGTTGCGCCAGCTGGCGCCGGGGCAGTACCTGTTCAAGCGCGGTGATCCGCCCTGTGGCCTGTATGCGGTGCTTGAGGGCACGCTGCGCGTCAGTGCGGTGAATGAGCACGGCAAGGAGGCAGTGTTGAGCCTGGTGGAGCTGCCCTACTGGTTCGGCGAAATCTGCCTGTTCGACGGTTTGCCGCGCACCCACGACGCCTGCGCTGTCGGGCCGTGCACGCTGTTGCAGGTGCCGCAGCAGGCGCTGTTGAAAATTCTCGATGAACACCCCCGTTACTGGCGCGACCTCGCATTGCTGATGAGCCAGAAGCTGCGCCTGAGCTTTATCGGCCTGGAGCAACTGAGCCTGATGCCGGCCTCGGTGCGCCTGGCTCATCGTTTGTTGATGATCGTCGAGGGTTATGGCGATATCGAGCACTCCAGACGCGTGCTGCAATTGCCCCAGGAAGACCTCGCGGCGATGTTGAGCCTGTCGCGCCAGACCACCAACGCCTTGCTCAAGGACCTGCAAGCCCAGGGCGTCGTGCGCCTGGGGTACGGCGAGATCGAAATCCTCGACGCCCGGCGGCTGCGGGAGGCGGCGCAGACCTGAGGGTGGTAGCCTGCACACCTGATCAATCGAGGTGTGTTATGCGCGTGCTGTTAGTGGAACATGAATCCGAAGAGGCACAGCGGATGGCCCAGGGCTTGAACGAGGCGGGCTACAGCGTGGAAGTCGCCGCCAACGGCATGGCGGCGCAGCGTTTTGTCGAAAGCACCGAGTACGACCTGGTGATCCTGGACGTGATGCTGCCCGGCCTGAATGCCTGGAAATTGCAGCAGGCGATCCGGCAGAAGGGCGCCACGCCGCTGCTGTTCCTGACCACGCCAGGCGGGATTGAAGACCGCCTGCGCGGCCTGGAGCTGCATGAAGATGATTACCTGCTCAAGCCGTTCGAGAGCAAGGCGTTGGTGGCGCGGGTGAAGAAGCTGCTTCGGCGGGACCGGAGCCGGCAACTCTAGTGCCTGAACCATTGCTATCGCAGGCAAGCCAGCTCCCACATTGGCAGGTGTTCACAGATCAAATGTGGGAGCCGGGCTTGCCCGCGATGCGGCGTTGAAGGATCAGGGTAAGGGGTGTCTGGTCCATCGCTTTCGCGAGCAAGCCCGCTCCCACATTGGCAGGTGTTCACAGATCAAAATGTGGGAGCCGGGCTTGCCCGCGATGCGGCCTTGAAGGATCAGGTAAGGGGTGTCTGGTCCGTCGCTTTCGCGAGCAAGCCCGCTCCCACATTGGCAGGTGTTCACAAATCAAAATGTGGGAGCTGGGCTTGCCCGCGATGAGGTGTTGAAGGATCAGGGTAAGGGGTGTCTGGTCCATCGCTTTCGCGAGCAAGCCCGCTCCCACATTTGGAATGCATTCCCCTGTGGGAGCGGGCTTGCTCGCGAAGGGGCCATCACACACCACAGATTTACTTAGCGCAAGCCATCCCGAAACTGCCCTGGTGTCATCCCCGTCCAACGCTTGAACGCGCGGTTGAAGCTGCTGGTATCGGCAAAGCCGAGCAAATGACTGATCTCGGCCAGTGAGCACTGCAGGTCGCGCAGGTGCAGCAAGGCCAGGTTCTGCCGGCATTCATTGAGCAGTGCATCAAACCGGCAACCCTCATCCGCCAGGTGCCGCTGCAGGCTGCGCAGGCTCAAGTGCAAGGCCTGGGCAACGCGCTCGGCACTCGGTTCGCCGTCGGGCAATTGCGCCTCGATGGTCGCACGGACCTTGCGCTCCCAGGTCAGCGGTTGCAGCTGCGCGAGGGTGCGCTTGAGTACGGTTTCGTTGTGCTCGGCGAGTTCCGGGTTGGCGTCGTCCAGGTGGCTGTCGAAATCGTACGCGGCGAATTCAATACGGTCTTCCTCGGCGGCAAAGAACACCGGTGCGCGAAAGACCGTGTGCCACGGCGTGGGATCGGCCGGTGGTGGTCGGCGCAGGTACACCGCCAACGGTGCATAGTCGCGGCCCAGGCGGTTGCGGCAGGTGCGCACGTAGATCGCGGCAAACGCGTCGATGGCTTCCAGCGCCGGCGCCGGGCTGCCGGGCGGTTGCAGCAGGCGAAAACGGTAACGCTCACCGTCGCCGCTCAGCTCAAGCGCGAGGGCATCGCTGACCACCTGGTGATAGCGCACGATGCGCTCGAACACCTCGCGCAGGCTGCCGCTGGCCACCAGGGCATACCCCAACGCATGAAACGTGGTGGGGCTGACGAACCGCGACACCCGCAGCCCAATCGCCGGATCGCCGCTGGCCTGCACCGCCAGTTCCCACAACCGCGTGGTGGCTGACAGCGGGTAGCGCGCATTCGGGTCGTCCATCTGCTGCGGGTCGAGCCCGGCCTCGGTGCACAGTGCGGCGCTGTCGAGGCCCAGGGCGTCGAGCTGCTTGCGCAGGGCGCGGGTCCAGCTGGCGAGGGACGTGGGTTCGGTCATGACGATTGGCGCTTGCGGTCAACAGGTTGGCGTGTGCGGCTAGCGTCCGGCAAGAGGGCTTGGTGCAGGATGTAGCCATCAATGAACAAGAGGATGGAAGCATGGACGGTACTTCTGCAAGTCCCCAGCAGATGAACGCACAACAACGCTCGGCGCATATCCGTGAAGTGGTGCTCGCCGAAGGCGTCCGGTTGCGCCGGCAACACCCCTGGCTGCTGCATCAGGACGCGTTGGGCGCGGGCATCCTGGCCTTTGCGCTGCTCGGCATGGTCGGTTCGGCGGCGCTGTACATCACCGGGCACATGGCCTGGTGGGTATGCCTGCTGCTCAATGCCTTCCTGGCCTCACTGACCCATGAGCTGGAACACGACCTGATCCACAGCATGTACTTTCGCAAGCAGCGCCTGCCCCACAACCTGATGATGGGCCTGGTGTGGCTGGCGCGGCCGAGCACGATCAACCCGTGGATCCGCCGGCATCTGCACCTCAACCATCACAAGGTGTCGGGCACCGAGACCGATATGGAAGAACGCGCGATCACCAACGGCGAGCCTTGGGGCATCGCGCGTCTGCTGATGGTCGGGGACAACATCATGTCGGCGTTCATCCGCATGCTGCGCGCCAAGACCTGGAAGCACAAACTCAGCATCCTCAAGCGCTCATTGCTGGTGTACGCGCCGTTGGCGCTGCTGCATTGGGGCGCCTGGTACGTCTTCCTCGGCTTTCATGCCGCCAACGGCATCGCCAGCGTGATGGGCACGCCCATCGACTGGTCGGCCAGCACTGTGCAGATGATGCAGGTCATCGATATCGCCGCCGTGGTGATCATCGGCCCCAACGTGCTGCGCACCTTTTGCCTGCACTTTGTCAGCTCCAACATGCACTACTACGGCGATGTGGAGCTGGGCAATGTGATCGAGCAAACCCAGGTGTTGAACCCTTGGTGGCTGTGGCCGTTGCAGGCGTTCTGCTTCAACTTCGGCAGCACCCACGGCATCCACCACTTTGTGGTGAAGGAGCCGTTTTACATCCGCCAGATGACGGCCAAGGTGGCGCATAAAGTCATGGCCGAGATGGGCGTGCGCTTCAATGATTTCGGGACGTTTGCGCGGGCCAATCGGCTTGGCTTTCCACCGCCAGCAGCGTCTCGATCAGCGCCTTCGCCGCAGGCGACAAGCGCACCCCAGCGCGGCTGATCACGCCGCAGCGGTTGCTCAGGCTGTCGAGGGCGTGGGGCAGGTTGCGCCAGTGCAATACGCGCAATTCACCGCGGGCAAAGGCGTCGACGAAGGCTTCTTCGGCGCCCAGGCCAATGGCGTCCGACTGGCGCACGATGCTGGCCAGCGCGGCAAATTGCTCGAGTTCGATGGCAGGCGCAAAGTCGACGCGCCCGCTGAGGTTGGCCAACAGCTTGCGAATGCCGGGCGCGATCAGCGGCGTGGCCAGCGGGTAGCCGAACAGGTCGTTGGTGGACAGGCTGTCCTTGGCCAGCAGCGGGTGCCCGTCGCGGCAGAAAAACGCACTGCGGCGCGGCGTCAGGGCCTGGGTCTGGAAATTCGGGTCGGCTTCGAAATGGCGCACATCGGCAATGAAGAATTCGATCTCTTCGCGGTTCAGGCTGCGCCCGAGCTTTTCCCAGTTATCCACCTGCAGCGCGGTGCGCACCTTGGGGTAGGTGGTGATAAAACGCGCCATGGCCTGGGGCACCAGGTTCACCGCTGCCACGGCGTCACTGCCCAAGCGCACTTCACCGGCGTCGAGCTTGCTCATGCGCGTGACCTCATGGCTGAGCAGCGCTGCGCCTTGCACCAGGCTCAACGCGTGTTGCAGCACCACCTGGCCTTCCGGGGTCGGGCGCAAGTCTTTGTTGGCGCGATCCACCAGCACGCAGCCGAACTCCTGCTCCAGGCCCTGGATGCTGCGGCTGAAGGCCGGCTGGGTGATACCCATGGCATCCGCCGCGCGCACGAAACTGCGGTGCTCGTTGAGCGCGATGAAGTAGCGCAGTTGGCGAAGATCCATGGTGTGCCCGGCATCCTGTAGGAGAACCGGGATTTTAAGGCGGCTTCTTATTCCGTCAACGAAGCATGATTGTTTTATCTAGATCTTAAATGCATATCTATAGAGCGGGGGCCGTGCGGTAGGTCGCCGGGCTGAACACCCGCGTCACCACCAGCATCGTCACCACGGTCACGGTCAGCACGACCCAGGCACTGACGAAGCTGCCGGTCAGCTCACGCAGCCAGCCGGTCAGCCAGGGCGAGAGGGCATTGATCAAGAACCCCACGCCCTGCACAAAGGCCGCCAGTTGCCCGGCCTGGCGCGGGTCGCGATGGTGATCGAGGGTCAGCAGCAGGCTCAGGGCGAAACACGCACCGAGACCGAAACCGCACAAGGCCACCCACAGGTGCGGATAGTCCTGCGGCGCGAGGATCAGGCCGAGGTAACCCACGGTCTGCGCCAGCAGGCTGATGCCAAGCAGGGGCCGGCGGTCGATCCCGCGTTGCGCCAGCACCGGCATCAACAGCGCGGCGATCACCTGGAAGATCGTCATGAACGCCAGCAACGAACCGCTGGGCAACACGCCCCAGCCCAGTTGCTGGTAGTAGGCCGGCAGCCACGCCACCATGCTCATGTAGCCGCAATTGACCAGGCCGAAATACAGCGCCAGCAGCCAGGCGCGGCGATTGCGCAAGCCCTGGAACGCCGGCGCCACCTGAGGATTTCGCGCCGCGCCGAGGGGCAACCAGGCCCACAACAGCAACGCCCCCAGCGCCGGCAGCAGCCACACGCCGAGCCCCGCCTGCCATTGCTGGAAGTGCGTGGCCACCACCGGGCTGAGCAGTGCCGCCAGCCCGCCACCGGCCATCAGCGAGGCCGAATACACGCCCATCGCCACCGGCACACGGTGATGAAACTCGCGCTTGATCATCGCCGGCACCAATGCCTGGATCAACGCCACACCGGCACCTCCCAGCAGTGCCGTGACCAGCAGTGCCGAACCCTGGCCCATCAGCCAGCGCGCGAGGCACGCCAGCAGGATCATCATCAGGCCCAGGGCGATGCCACGCCGCTCACCCAGGCGTGCCTCCACGCGCACCCCCACCAGCGCCACCAGGCCCATGCACACCACCGGCAGGCTGGTCAGCAGGGCGCTGCTCTGGAAACTCAAGCCGGTGGCCTGGCGAATCTCGCCAAGCAACGGGCTGATGGAGCTGAGGATCGGCCGCAGGTTCAGGCCGAGCACCACCAACAGACCCCAGCCAGCGAGGGATTTATTCAGGCTCATGCAGGGTTTTCCACTGGTGGTACAACTGGGTCATCGCCGCGTCCGGCAGGTGCTGGATCGGCAGGCGTTGCTCGCTCAAGGGCAAGCCCACCTGTTGCCCGATCGCCGCCGTCGACAGGCCGAACGGCTCGGCCATTTCATTGCTGGCGGCAAACACTACGCGCTGGACACCGCACAAATACATGGCACTCAGGCACATCGGGCAGGGTTGGCCGCTGGCGTAGACCACGCAACCTTCCAGGCGCGCGCCGAGCTGCCGGCTTGCGGCGCGGATCGCCAGTAGCTCGGCGTGGGCAGTGGGGTCCTGGGTCAGGTGGATTTCATTCACGGCCTCCACCAGCACTTCGCCATTGCGCGTCAACACCGCCCCAAAGGGCCGGCCACCTTGGGCGACGTTCGCTTGTGCAAGTCGGATGGCGCGTTGCAGGTGCTGATGATCGTCGGTCATGGAGGCCTCTGGGCAGAATGCAGGGGTGAAGTATGGCCAGCCGCCGAGGTATTCTGAAATTAAATAAAACCATGCCAATCAGTGGCAAACGCAATGGTGACAGCGATGTTTGATCCCGTGTTGTTGCGCAGTTTTGTCGCCGTGGTGGACTGCGGCAATTTCACCCGTGCTGCCGAGCGCCTGCACTTGACCCAGTCAACTGTCAGCCAGCAGATCCGCCGCCTGGAAGAAGCGGTGGCGTGCCAGTTGCTGGACCGTGACCAGCGCCATGTGGTGGCCACGGCGGAGGGCGAGCGCCTGCTGGCCTATGCGCGGCGCATCCTCGCGCTGCACGAAGAAGCCGCCGATGTGTTGATCAACCAGCAAAGCGACGGCGTGCTGCGCCTGGGCGTTCCGGAAGACTTTGCCGCCGAACGCCTGATGCCATTGCTTTCGGCGTTCGTGCAGGCATTTTCGCGGGTGCGCCTGGAGGTTACCAGCGGCCTTGGTCCGGAATTGCAGCGCCAGTACCGCAGCGGTGAGTTCGATGTGTTGTTGGTCAAGCAGATGGGCGACAGCGCCGACTGCCTGGCCTCGTGGCCGGAGCCGTTGTGCTGGGTCGACAGCCGCAGCACGCCATCTCTGGGCCGTGACCCATTGCCGTTGGTGGCTTTCCCGGTGGGCGGGCTGTACCGCAATGAGATGCTCCAACACCTGGAAGTCGGCGGCTGGCGCTGGCGCATCGGGTATTCCAGCGCAAGCCTGGCCAGTGTGTGTTCAGCCGTGGCGGCAGGATTGGGCATCAGCCTGTTGCCCCGCCGCGTGGTGCAGGCCGGGCATGTGATAGTGGCTGCAGACAGCGGCTTGCCGCCGGTGGAAGGTGTGCGACTGGCGCTGTACGGCCGCACGGGCCTGGGGGCGGCAGGGCAGAGTTTGCAGCGTCAATTGCTCGATTTATGTGCAAACAGCCCTGCTTGAGCCATGCCTTTTCTGAATATTTTTTATGCCTGTAAAGCATCAGAAAACCGCGTGGCGGCGCCAGGCCCCGCAGGACGGGGCTTCGGCGTTTCCGAATGTTTCGTTTATTCAGTTTAGATCTATGTATAACTTTAAAGATTACTTTAAGAGATAAGCGTCTGGCCCCGATGATTCAGCCCTCGACGGCCTCAGGCAGGCCTGTCGGTTTTTTTGTTTCAAAACCGTAGGGAGTGAATCAATGGGCAATGTCCAGACCGCCGCCAGTGCACAAGAGGCGCAATGGCGCCAGGCACCGAGTGGTGAGTTGGTCGACCTTGGCCGGCCGCACCGCGCGCCGTTGGGGCAATTGCGTCTGCAGAAAACCCCGAAGCGCTTTTCGAGCCGCCGCGAAGGGATCCTGCTCGGGTTGCTGGTACTGGCCCTGCACGGTGCGGTGATTTATTGGGTGAGCCAGAAGCCCACCCCGGTGCTGCCGATTGTGCCGCCGGAAATCCCGCCGATGACCATCGAATTTTCCCAGCCGGCACCGCCGGTGGTCGAGCCGCCACCGCCTGTTCCGCCGCCACCGCCGCCGCCCGTGGTCGAGCCACCGCCACCGGTGGTGGACGAGTTGGCTGCCAAGCCGGCGCCGCCTAAACCGATTCCAAAGCCCAAGCCGAAGCCTGTGCCCAAGCCTGAGCCGAAACCTGCACCCAAGGCGGTCGAGCAACCGCCTGCGCCGCCCACGCCGGCACCTCCGGCCCCGGCGCCAGTGGCTCCGCCTGCACCGGCTCCAGTAACGCCCGCTTCAGCGAACGCGGCGTACTTGAAGAACCCGGCGCCGGAGTATCCGTCACTGGCCCAGCGTCGCGGTTGGGAAGGCACCGTGCTGCTGCGGGTGCATGTACTGGCCAGCGGCAAGCCGGGCGAGATCCAGATCCAGAAGAGCAGTGGTCGCCAGCAACTCGACGACGCCGCACTGGCCGCGGTGAAGCGTTGGAGTTTCGTGCCGGCCAAGCAGGGCGATGTCGCCCAGGACGGCTGGGTCAGCGTACCGATCGATTTCAAGATTCACTAACTATTCGGCTGCGGTGTGTTGCACACGCCGCGACCTGCACAGAGGGAAAACATCATGGCATTAGCATCTCCACTTGAATCCATCGAAAGCGCGGTGATCTGGCTGCTGGTGGTCTTTTCGGTCGCCACCTGGGGCCTGGCCCTGCTCAAGGGCGTGCAGTTCGGTCGCCTCAAGGCGCAGGATCGCAAGTTCCATAAACAGTTCTGGGCGGCATCCAGCCTGGACTCGGCGGCAGAACTGGCTGAAACCCAGCCTGGCGCTGCTGCCCGCGTGGCCCAGGCCGGCTATGCCGCGATCCAGGTTGGTGATGCGCCGCATGCTGCCGACCTGAGCCAGGCGATCAACCACCAGGACCGTCTTGAACGTGCCCTGCGCCAGCAGATCGTGCGTGAGCGCCGCTCGCTGGAAACCGGCCTGGCCGTGGTCGCCAGTATTGGCAGCACCTCGCCGTTTATCGGTCTGTTCGGCACCGTGTGGGGCATCATGGAAGCGCTCAAGGGCATCAGCGCGGCCGGTTCCGCCAGCCTCGAAACCGTGGCCGGCCCGATTGGTGCCGCGCTGGTCGCCACCGGTGTGGGGATCGCCGTCGCCGTACCGGCGGTGCTGGTCTACAACTATTTCCTGCGTCGCCTGAAGCTCACGGCTGCCGACCTGGACGACTTTGCCCACGACTTCTACAGCCTGGCGCAGAAGAACTCCTTCCGCGTGCTGCTGCACCCGGCCCTGACCAAAAACGCCGCCGGCAACCCGCAAAAAGTGAAGGAGGCGTCCTGAGATGGCCTTCTCCACGCAAGACAGTGATGAGGTGCTGAGCGAGATCAACGTCACGCCGCTGGTGGACGTGATGCTGGTACTGCTGGTGGTGTTTATCGTCACCGCGCCGTTGTTGACCAACGCGATCCCGATCAACCTGCCCAAGACCGAGGCCGTGGCCCCGGTGGAGCAGAAGGACCCGCTGGTGGTGAGCATCGACGGCGCCGGCAAGCTGTTTATCAACAAGGACGAAATCCAGCCGGACCTGCTGGAATTCAACCTGCAGGCGGCCAAGGCCAAGGACCCCGATGTGCGGGTGCAACTGCAGGCCGATGATGGTGTGAACTACGGCGAAGTGGCGCGAGCCATGGCGTCTATCGAGCGCGCGGGCATTACCAAGTTGTCGGTGATTACCGCACGTTAGCTTCAAATGCCTCGACAATTTTTTGGCCGTCTCCTTGGCAGGGTGCGGCCTTTTTTTTGCTCTTCAACTTGTTGCTTTCAGCGTGCAACTTGCATCTGTCTTTTGGTTATTAATAAATAGCTTCTTATTCCTTAACGAATATAACACCCGTCCCTATACTGATCAGCAACGTTAAACGCTGCAGGAGGGCACACCCATGCACAGCGAGTCGATTCGTTATCTGATCGTGCCGGGCTGGCAAGGATCGCCAGAAGATCATTGGCAAACCCATTGGCAAAACAGCCTGCCCAACAGCGCGCGCGTGGAGCAGGCCGACTGGCTGACGCCACGCCGCGAAGACTGGGTGGCCGCGCTGGCCGAGGCCATCGCCGCCGACAGCACGCCGGTGATCCTGATCGCCCATAGCCTGGGTTGCATCACAGTGGCTCATTGGGCCGCCACCGCACCCGTGCAGTTTTTGCGGCAGGTGCGCGGCGCCTTGCTGGTGGCCCCGGCCGATGTCGAACGCCCGGCCTGCTCGCCCGCCTTGCGCAACTTCGCCCCGATCCCGACCGACCTGCTGCCGTTTCCCAGCCAGGTGGTCAGTTCCGACAACGACAGCGCCGTCAGTGCCCCTCGGGCGCTGGAGCTGGCGCGCAATTGGGGCGCCGAAGCCGGAATCCTCTCGGGGGCCGGCCATATCAATGTGAAGTCCGGTCACCAACGCTGGGAGCAGGGCTTCGCCTACCTCTATCGCCTGCAAAGCCGCCTCGAGCATCACGCCCGGCGCACTGCCTGACCTTCTTTCAACGCCCCGTCCCTGAGTGGATTTGGGGCGGGAGCCTGCCATGAGTCTGCATGAAACCTACGGTCAGCCCCTGCTGACCTTCCCCGACGCCGAAAAAAGCCCGCTGAGCATCCGCGCCAAGGCCCTGGTGTTTGTCGATCCGCGCTCGCGCCAGCTGCGCGAAGACCTGGAAAACCTCGCGCCGCGCGCCTTGCCCGTGTTGATTCGCGGCGAGACCGGCAGCGGTAAAGAGCTGTTGGCGCGGCATATCCATCGGGGCAGCGACCGTACTGGCTTGTTTGTCTCGGTCAACTGCGGCGCCATCAGCCCGACTTACGCCGACGCCGAGTTGTTCGGCTACGCCGCCGGTGCCCACAGCGGGGCGGCCAGTAGCCGTGCCGGTTGGTTCGGCTCGGCCAATGGCGGCACCTTATACCTGGACGAGATTGGCGACTTGCCACTGCCGATCCAGGTCAAGCTGCTCGCGGCCCTGGAGAATCACGAAGTCACCCGCGTCGGCGCCCACCAGCCAAGCCCGGTGGATGTGCGGCTGGTGGCGGCCACCAGCATCGACCTCGCCCAGGCCGTAGCGGCCGGCAAGTTCCATGAGCGCCTGTTCCATTACCTGAGCGAAGGCCAGCTGGACTTGCCCGCATTGCGCGAGCGCGTCGGCGACATCCTGTCCCTGGCCGAATACTTCCTGGGCATCTACAGCCAGCGCCTGGACCTGCCGGTGCCGCTGATCAGCGATGCGGCGCAAAAGGTGCTGGAACACCACAGCTGGCCGGGCAATACCCGCGAGCTGGAAAACGTCATTCACTTTGCCTTGCTCGTCAGCAGCGGCGACGAGATTCTGCCCGAGCATTTGAACCTGCCGGTAGCGGGCTCGCCGCTGGAACAGGTGCAGCGCATCTTTGCCGCCGCCAGCCCTGCCGAGCAGGAAGCCTTGCGCGCCTTTCTACATGAACAAGCCGCTACATGAACAAAATGGAATATCAACGTGAATAAAAGATATTGTTCGGGAATAAAAAATCTAGGTATTGTCCATTCCACGCCGCGATAGCACTTCGCTGGCACACCACATAAAAAACGGTCGTCAGAGACGCCCCGGAATTTCGATAAGGACACTGCATGAAAAAGGTTCTGTTGTTTA
Source organism: Pseudomonas sp. PS01298 (assembly GCF_029959745.1). NCBI lineage: Bacteria > Pseudomonadati > Pseudomonadota > Gammaproteobacteria > Pseudomonadales > Pseudomonadaceae > Pseudomonas > Pseudomonas sp. PS01298. Next base: position 12,084 of record NZ_JASCPP010000065.1, read on the forward strand.
CCGCACTGGCGGCTGCCCTGACTGCAAGCTTCGCCCAGGCCAACGAGAAACTGGTGGTTGCCGCCACCCCGATCCCGCACGCCGAGATCCTCGAACTGGTCAAGCCAACCCTCGCCAAAGAAGGCGTGGACCTGGAAATCAAAGTCTTCACCGACTACGTACAGCCAAACGTGCAGGTTGCCGAGAAGCGCCTGGACGCCAACTACTTCCAGACCCTGCCGTACCTGGAAAACTTCAACAAGGGCAAGGGCACCAACCTGGTCACCGTGGTCGGTGTGCACGTTGAACCCTTCGGCGGTTACTCGAAAAAGATCAAGAACATTTCTGAGCTCAAAGATGGCGCCACCGTGGCCATCCCGAACGAAGGCTCCAACAGCGGCCGCGCCCTGTTGCTGCTGCAGAAAGCCGGCGTGATCACCCTGAAAGACCCGACCAACGCCCTGGCCACGCCGAAAGACATCGCCAGCAACCCGAAAAACCTGAAATTCAAGGAGCTGGAATCGGCGCTGCTGCCACGCGTGCTGGACCAGGTTGACCTGGACCTGATCAACACCAACTACGCCCTGGAAGCTGGCCTGAACCCAGCCAAGGACGCGCTGATCATCGAAGACGCCAAGTCGCCGTACGTGAACTTCCTGGTTGCCCGCCCGGACAACAAGGACAGCGACGCCATCCAGAAACTGGCCAAGGCCCTGACCAGCCCGGAAGTCAAAGCCTTCATCGAGAAGAAGTACAACGGCGCCGTAGTGCCTGCGTTCTGATGTAACCCAAAACCCCCTTCAAGGTTTGAACGCCGACGGCTACTACAGCGTCGGCGTTTTTTTATGGGCTTCAAAGGCAATCAAGACGGTAGGCGCTGGCTTGCCGGCGATGGCGGTGGGTCAGCCGGCCCATCGGCTACTGAAAGACCGCTATCGCAGGCAAGCCAGCTCCCACAGTTGGGCGGTGGGAGGGCTGGAATCCCTGCCACACAGCGACACTCTGGAGAAACTGCAACCAGCGAACGCCGGCTCTTGCTCAAATCCCAGCCACACAGCAGATCCCCCTGTGGGAGCCGTCGAGCCCCAGCGAGGCCGCGAAGGCGGTGTGTCAGCCACAGAAGGACCGTCAGTGCCGCCGCCTTCGCCGCCTCGCTACAGCTCGACATCTCCCACAATCAGGCCGCGCGGCTATTGATCGCCCTGCGCAACGCCACCAACCATTTCACCAGCTCCTGCGGATCAATCGGTTTCGTGTTGTTCATTGTTCATTCCCTCGAATCACAGACCCCCCAACCATAGCTGCCACCCATCAAACCCGCGAATCCGGCGGTTATCTTTTTGGGTGATATCAATATGCTATTTGGGTATTTAAATTTTGCTTTTTATACCTTTAGAGTTCGCGCTACCCGGCGTTACCCACGCCGGACTGGATTGCGCCCGCTGCATTACCCTTGCGGCGTCATGGACTCAAGATGACCTTCGATTTCGCTTTTATCCTCAGCACCCTGCCGGCGTTTCTCAAGGCCGTGGGAGTGACGCTGCAAGTGGGCCTGATCGCCATTGCCACCTCGTTGCTGGTGGCGCTGATCAACGCCGCGCTGCTGGTGTTTCGCACACCCTACCTGTCGCGCCTGGTGGCGCTGTACGTCGAGCTGGCGCGTAACACACCGCTGCTGATCCAGCTGTTCTTCGTGTACTTCGCTTTGCCCGCGCTGGGCTTGAATATCTCCGGCTTCTGGGCGGCGATCATCACCATGACGTTCCTTGGCGGTGCCTACCTCACCGAAGTGCTGCGCGCCGGCGTGGAAGCGGTGCCGCTGGCGCAGATCGAATCCGGCAAGTCCATCGGCCTCTCCGACTGGCAACTGCTGCGCCATGTGATCCTGCCCCAGGCCGGCATCCTCAGCCTGCCGGCGCTGTTCGCCAATTTCATCTTCCTGCTCAAGGAAACCACGGTGGTTTCCGCCGTGGCGGTGCCAGAGATTCTCTACACCACCAAGAGCTACATCGCCCTTTACTACAAGACTTACGAAATGCTCGCCGTGCTGACGCTGATTTGCGTACTGCTGTTTTTGCCGTTGTCGCTGCTGCTCAGCCGCCTGGAAAGGAGGCTCCAGCATGGCCAGTTCGGGTCTTGAGTTGTTGTGGGTGTCGTTGCCGCAACTGGGCAAGGGCGCCGCACAAACCCTGTCGATTTCGTTTCTGAGCATCGCCTTCAGCACCGTCGGTGGCGTGTTGTATGGCGTGCTGCGGACCTTGAACAACACACTGATCAACGCGGTCCTGCGGGTGTACCTGGAGCTGTTTCGCGCGATCCCGGTGCTGGTGTGGTTGTACCTGCTGTTTTTCGGACTGCCGATTTTCTTCGGCCTGAGCATTCCGAGCTTCTGGTGCGCCGTGCTGGTGCTGTCGCTGTGGGGCGCCAGTGAGGTGGGCGAGGTGGTGCGTGGCGCGTTGCATTCGCTGCCCCGTGGCCAGCGTGAAGCCGGCTTGTCGATTGGCCTGTCCGACCCGCAGCTATACGGCTATGTGCTGTTGCCTCAGGCCCTCAAGCGCATGACGCCGCCGACCATCAACGTGTACACGCGCATCATCAAGACCAGCTCGCTGGCGGTGCTGATCGGCGTGGTGGACGTGATCAAGGTCGGCCAGCAAATCATCGAACGCACCTACGAGTCGGTATTGATCTATGGCGTGCTGTTCCTGTTTTTCTTCTTTATCTGCTACCCGTTGTCGGCCGCCTCCAAGGTGCTGGAACGGCGCTGGGCCCAAGCATGAGCGCATTGATCGAGTTTAAGGGTTTCAACAAATTCTTCGGCGAGCAGCAGGTGCTCAAGGGCATCGACTTGAGCGTGCAAAGCGGCGAAGTGGTGGTGATCCTCGGCCCCAGCGGCTGCGGCAAAAGCACCTTGCTGCGCTGCCTCAACGGCCTGGAAGTGGCGCACAGCGGCAGCCTGCGATTCGCCGACAACGAACTGTTGGACAAAGCCACCGACTGGCGCCAGGTGCGCCAGGACGTGGGCATGGTGTTCCAGAGCTACCACCTGTTCCCGCACATGAGCGTGCTCGACAACATCCTGCTCGGCCCGCTGAAAGTGCAAAAACGCGACCCTCGCGAAGCCCGCGAACAGGCGGAAAAACTGCTCGAGCGCGTCGGCCTGGCCGACAAGCGCGACGCCTTCCCGCGTCAGTTGTCCGGGGGCCAGCAGCAACGTATCGCGATCGTCCGCTCGTTGTGCATGAACCCGCAGGTCATGCTGTTTGACGAAGTCACCGCGGCCCTTGACCCGGAAATGGTCAAGGAAGTGCTGGAAGTGATCCAGGGCCTGGCCCGCGATGGCATGACCCTGTTGATCGTCACCCATGAAATGGCCTTCGCCCGCGCTGTCGCCGACCGCGTCGTCTTCATGAAGGCCGGGCGCATCCTCGAACACAACACCCCCGAAGAATTCTTTACGAACCCGCAAACCGCACGCGCGCAGCAGTTCCTGGAGAAGTTTTCCTTTGTTTCAACACTGCCCAAGAAGAACCAGGAACTGGAGCTGATATGAAAAAGTTACTACTGCCCCTGATTGCCGTCGCATTACTCGCCGGCTGCGACAAAAAGGCCGAAGAGCCTGCAAAACCAGCGGCTGCCGCCGTGAGTTCGCTGGACAAGATCAAGGCGCGCGACAAGCTGATTGTCGGCGTATTCACTGACAAACCGCCGTTCGGCTTCGTCAACGAAGCCGGGCGCTATGTGGGCTTCGATACCGACATCGGCCGCCAATTCGCCAAGGACCTGCTGGGCGATGAAAACAAGGTTGAGTTCGTCGCCGTCGAGCCGGCCAGCCGTATTCCGTTCCTGCAAAGCGACAAGGTCGATCTGATCCTCGCCAACATGACCGTGACCCCGGAACGCAAGGAAGCGGTGGACTTCACCAACCCCAACCTGAAAGTCGCGGTGCAGGCCCTGGTGCCTAACGACAGCGCGGTGAAAAGCCTGGATGACCTGGCCACCCGCACCACCATCGTTACCACCGGCACCACCGCCGATATCTGGCTGACCAAGAACCACCCGGACTGGAAACTGCTCAAGTTCGAGAAAAACTCCGAATCGCTGCAAGCGCTGTCGGCCGGCCGTGGTGATGCGTACGCGCAGGACAACCTGGTGCTGTTCAGCTGGGCCAAGCAGAACCCGGGCTACCGCGTGCTGGAAGAAAAACTCGGCGACGAAGCGCCGATTGCGCCGGCGGTGAAGAAAGGCAACATCGAACTGCGCGACTGGGTGAATGCCGAGCTGGCGAAGTTGGGTGAGGAGAAATTCCTGCTCAAGCTGTACGACCAGTACGTGCGTAAAGAGCTGAGCGATGACACCAAGCCTGAGAGCGTGATTGTTGAAGGCGGCAAGTGGCAGGGTTGATCAGTCAGCTGTTGGGTGACTGATCTACCGTCTTCGCGAGCAAGCCCGCTCCCACATCGACCGAGTTCCACCTTTGGAATGCGGACAAATGTGGGAGCGGGCTTGCTCGCGAAGAGGCCGTTCCAGGCTCCTCTTATTCCGGCCAATGCCAAGCCGGTGCATCCAGAATCCCCTGTCCCACAATCCGCGTCTCCCCCAGCACCTTCTCCAGCACAATCGAATTGCACCCTTCATCTTGCTGCAACGCCGCAATCAGCCGGCTGGCATGTGACACCACCCACACCTGACACTGCTGTGACGCCTGGATAATCAGGCGCGCCAACGCCGGCAGCAGGTCCGGATGCAAGCTGGTTTCCGGCTCGTTCAGCACCATCATGGTCGGCGGCCGAGGCGTCAGCAGCGCCGCGATCAGCAGCAGGTAACGCAAGGTGCCGTCCGACAACTCCGCCGCCGAGAGCGGCCGCAGCAACCCCTCCTGATAAAACTCAAGGGCGAAGCGCCCACCCTGCAACGGCTGGATATTCAAGCGTGCACCGGGAAACGCATCGCTGACCGCGCGCTGCAAGGCCTCGGGGTCGCCAATCTCGCGAATGGTCTGCAACGCCGCCGCCAGGTCGCGACCGTCGTGGTGCAGCACCGGTGTGCGCGTGCCCAGTTGCGGTTGGCGCACCGGGGCATCGGCATCGCTGCGAAAGTGATCATAAAAACGCCAGCCACGAATGCTTTCGCGCAACAGCAACACTTCCGGTGAGCCACGCAGGCTGCCGACCTGGTCGAACAGGCTGTGGTAGTTCGGCGTGTGCTGGGCCAGCAAATCCCAGGCGCGGCCCTCGCGGGCGCGCACCATCGGCCCGGAGCGCTGCACCAGCAGGCTGGCTGGACGGTAGACGTGGCCGGCCCAGATGCATTCCTTCTTCACCTCCGGGTCCAGGGAAAAATACGACAGGGTCTTCTCCGGCAAGCCGAGGGAAATCGCGTAGCTGAAATCCTCGGCGGCAAACCCCAGGCGCAGACGCTTCACACCCTGGCGCACGACTGCTTCCACCGGCACCTCGCCGTTGTGCATGCGTCGGCTGATGGTCTCGGGCCCGGCCCAGAAGGTCGAGTCCAGCCCGCCCTCACGGGCCAGTGCATTGATCACTCCGCCCTGGGCGGTTTCGGCCAGCAGGCGCAAGGCGCGGTACAGGTTGGACTTGCCGCTGCCGTTGGGCCCGGTGATCAGGTTCAGCCGGTCCAGCGGCACCACCAATTTGTTGATCGAGCGGTAATTGGCCACCGCGAGGGTCTTGAGCATGGGCATTCAGTCGGCTTGGGAACCATTGGAGTATGGGAGCCTCCATGCAGATAAGGAACCCTGATCTAAGCTCACAGTCGCATACACACTGGCAAGTCGGCATCACGCAAAAGGAGCCTGCATGGGCGGTCGCACTGCAAACATTATTCTAAGCCTTGGCCTCCTGGCGCTGCTGAGCGGCTGTGGCCAGGACAAAGCCGAGCCCAAGCAGCATTCCCGGGTGTTTGTGCAGACCGTGCAGCCGGCGGATTTCGCCGCGGCGGTCACGCTCACCGGGGACATCCAAGCGCGCGTGCAGACCGATTTGTCGTTCCGCGTCGGCGGCAAGATCATCCAGCGTACGGTGGATGTCGGTGACCGCGTCAGCGCCAGGCAAGTGCTGGCCAGGCTCGACCCCAAGGACTTGCAGACCAACGTCGATTCCGCCCAGGCCCAGGTCGTGGCCGAGCAGGCGCGGGTCAAACAGACCGCCGCCGCGTTCGTGCGCCAGGAAAAACTGTTGCCCAAGGGCTATACCAGCCGCAGTGAATACGATTCTGCCCAGGCCGCGTTGCGCAGCAGCCAAAGCGCTCTGGCTGCCGCCCAGGCCCAACTGGCCAACGCCCGCGAGCAGCTCGGCTACACCGCGCTGGTGGCTGATGCACCGGGGATTATCACCGCGCGTCAGGCTGAAGTCGGCCAGGTGGTGCAGGCCACTGTGCCGATCTTCAGCCTGGCCCGCGATGGCGAGCGCGATGCGGTGTTCAACGTGTATGAATCGCTGCTGGTCGAGCCGCCGCCCGATGCACCGATCACCGTGAGCCTGCTCGACAATCCGAGCATCAAGGCGGTGGGCAAGGTCCGTGAAGTCACCCCGGCCGTGGCGGCCAACACCGGCACCGTGCAAGTGAAGATCGCCCTGCAGGCGTTGCCCAAAGGCATGCAGTTGGGCTCGGTGGTGAGTGCCACCGCCAATGGCCCGGCCAAGGCCAGCATCGAACTGCCGTGGGCGGCGCTGACCAAAGACCTCAGCGAACCCGCCGTGTGGCTGATCGACGGCGACGGCAAGGCGCAACTGCACAAGGTCACCGTGGCACGTTATCTCACCGGCAAAGTCATCATCAGCGACGGCCTCAAGGGTGGCGAAAAAGTCGTGGTGGCCGGCGGGCAGTTGCTGCATCCGGGCATGGTGGTGGAAATCGCCCAGCCGCCGGATCAGGCCCAGGCGCAAGGAGTGCAACCATGAAGCAGTTGACGGTGGTACTCGCTGCCAGCTTGTTGCTGATGGCCTGCTCCAAGGAAGAACCGCCGCCCGAGCCACTGCGCCCGGTGCTGTCGATGGAGGTGACGTCCGAAGACCAGGAAAACCTCGGTCGCTTCGCCGGCACCATCCAGGCCCGCTACGAGAGCAACCTCGGTTTCCGTGTGCCCGGTCGCATCGCGCGCCGCGCCGTGGACGTCGGCGCCGAAGTGGAGAAGGGCGCCTTGCTCGCCGTGCTTGACCCCACCGACCAGCAAAACCAGTTGCGTGCCGCCCAGGGCGACCTTGCCCGCGTGCAGGCGCAGTTCATCAACGCCCAGGCCAATGCGCGGCGCCAGCAGGAGCTGTTCAACCGTGGCGTCGGTGCCCAGGCCCAGCTGGACGTGGCCCAGACCGACCTGAAGACTACCCAGGCTTCCCTCGACCAGGCCCAGGCCTCGGTCAACCAGGCCAAGGACCAACTCAACTACGCCGAACTGCGCACCGACCACGCCGGCATCGTCACCGCCTGGAACGCCGAGGCCGGCCAGGTGGTCAGCGCCGGCCAGCAAGTGGTCACCCTGGCCCGCCCGGACATCAAGGAAGCGGTGATCGACCTGCCCGCCGGCCTGGCCGAGCGCCTGCCGCCGGATGTGGTGTTCCTGGTGGCCGGGCAACTCGACCCCAGCGTGCACACCACCGCCGTCGTGCGTGAGATCGAACCCCAGGCCCAGAGCGCCACGCGCACGCGTCGCGCGCGCCTGACCCTGGCCGAGACGCCGCCCGCGTTTCGTCTTGGCACCGCGATCAGCGTGACCTTGAGTTCAACCATCGCACCGCGTATCGAATTGCCCATCAGCGCCTTGCAGGAAGTCGACGGCAAGACCCGCATCTGGCTGCTCGACACCCAGAGCCAGACCGTGCAACCGCGTGACGTCACGGTCATCAGCCGTGACGCCAGCAGCGCCTTGCTCAGCGGCGGCGTCAAACCCGGTGAGCGTGTGGTCACTGCCGGCGTGAACAGCCTGAAACCCGGGCAGAAAGTCAAAATCGACGAGGACAGCCCGCGATGAAAGGGAGCTTCAACTTATCCGACTGGGCCCTCAAGCATCAGTCTTTCGTCTGGTACTTGATGTTCGTCGCGCTGCTGATGGGCGTGTTCTCTTACATGAACCTGGGCCGCGAGGAAGACCCGTCGTTCACCATCAAGACCATGGTGATCCAGACCCGCTGGCCGGGCGCGACCCAGGAAGAAACCCTCAAGCAGGTCACCGACCGCATCGAGAAGAAACTCGAGGAACTCGACTCCCTCGACTACGTGAAGAGCTACACCCGGCCGGGCGAGTCCACGGTATTCGTGTTCCTCAAGGACACCACCAGCGCCAAGGCCATCCCGGAGATCTGGTACCAGGTCCGCAAGAAAATCGACGACATTCGCGGCACCTTCCCCCAGGGCCTGCAGGGACCGTCGTTCAACGATGAGTTCGGTGACGTGTTCGGCTCGGTGTACGCCTTTACCGGCGATGGCTTGTCAATGCGCCAACTGCGCGACTACGTGGAACAGGTGCGTGCCGAGATCCGTTCGGTGCCGGGCTTGGGCAAGGTCGAGATGATCGGCCAGCAGGACGAAGTGATTTACCTGAACTTCTCCACGCGCAAACTTGCGGCGCTGGGCATTGATCAGCGCCAGGTGGTGCAGAGCCTGCAATCGCAGAACGCGGTGACGCCGGCCGGGGTGATCGAAGCCGGGCCGGAGCGGATCTCGGTGCGCACTTCGGGGCAATTCGCCTCGGAAAAGGACTTGGCCAACGTCAACCTGCGGCTCAATGACCGTTTCTATCGTCTGGCGGACATTGCCGACATCAGCCGTGGCTACGTCGACCCAGCGCGGCCCATGTTCCGCTTCAACGGCAAGCCGGCGATTGGCCTGGCCATCGCCATGCAGAAGGGCGGCAATATCCAGTCGTTCGGCAAGGCCTTGCACACACGCATGGATGAGCTGACCGCCGACCTGCCGGTGGGCGTCGGCGTGCACAAGGTGTCGGACCAGGCGGAAGTGGTGGAAGAGGCCGTGGGCGGCTTCACCAGCGCGCTGTTCGAAGCGGTGATCATCGTGCTGGTGGTGAGCTTTATCAGCCTCGGCATGCGCGCCGGGCTGGTGGTGGCGTGCTCGATTCCGCTGGTGCTGGCGCTGGTGTTCGTGTTCATGGAATACAGCGGCATCACCATGCAGCGCGTGTCGCTGGGCGCATTGATCATCGCCCTCGGCCTGCTGGTGGACGACGCGATGATCACCGTCGAGATGATGATCACGCGCCTGGAAAAAGGCGAGACCAAGGAGCAGGCGGCGACCTACGCCTACACCTCCACGGCGTTCCCGATGTTGACCGGTACGCTGGTCACCGTCGCCGGTTTTGTACCGATCGGCCTCAACGCCAGTTCGGCGGGCGAGTACACCTTCACGCTGTTCGCGGTGATTGCCGTGGCGATGCTGGTGTCATGGGTGGTGGCGGTGCTGTTTGCACCGGTGATCGGCGTGCATATCCTCAGCGCTAACGTGAAGCCCCACAGCAACGAGCCAGGGCGAATCGGGCGTGGCTTCAATTACGGCATGCTGTGGGCCATGCGCAACCGCTGGTGGGCCATTGGCATCACCGTGGGCCTGTTTGTGGCGTCGGTGTTCTCCATGCAGTTTGTGCAGAACCAGTTTTTCCCGTCGTCGGACCGCCCGGAAATCCTCGTCGACCTCAACCTGCCGCAAAACGCCTCGATCAACGAGACCCGCAAGGCCGTCGACCGCCTCGAAGCGATCATCAAGGACGACCCGGACATCACGCGTTGGAGCACCTACATCGGCCAGGGCGCGATCCGTTTCTACCTGCCGCTGGACCAGCAACTGGAAAACCCCTACTACGCGCAGTTGGTCATCGTCAGCAAGGGCCTGGAAGAGCGCGGGGCGTTGATTGCGCGCCTGCAAAAACGCCTGCGTGATGACTTTGTCGGCGTCGGCAGCTTTGTACAGCCGCTGGAGATGGGCCCGCCGGTGGGACGCCCGATCCAGTATCGGGTTTCGGGCAAAGACACCGACCAGGTACGCAAGCACGCCATCGAGCTGGCGACCCTGCTGGATAAAAACACCCACCTGGGCGAGATCATCTACGACTGGAACGAGCCGGGCAAAGTCCTGCGGGTGGACATCGCCCAGGACAAGGCGCGGCAATTGGGGCTGTCGTCGGAAGACGTAGCGCAGTTGATGAACAGCGTGGTCAGTGGTGCCTCGGTGACCCAGGTGCATGACGATATCTACCTGATCAACGTGGTCGGCCGCGCCGAAGATGCCGAGCGCGGCACCCCGGAAACCTTGCAGAACCTGCAGATCGTCACGTCGAACGGCACCTCGATTCCGCTGCTGGCGTTTGCCACCGTGCGTTACGAGCTTGAACAGCCGCTGGTGTGGCGCCGCGACCGCAAGCCGACCATCACGATCAAAGCGTCGGTGCGCGATGAGATGCAGCCGACCGACCTGGTCAAGCAACTCAAGCCCGAGATCGACAAGTTCAGCGCCGGCCTGCCGGTGGGCTACAAGGTCGCCACCGGCGGTACCGTGGAAGAAAGCGGCAAGGCCCAGGGCCCGATTGCCAGCGTGGTGCCGCTGATGCTGTTCTTGATGGCCACCTTCCTGATGATCCAGCTGCACAGCGTGCAGAAGATGTTCCTGGTGGCGAGTGTCGCGCCGCTGGGGCTGATCGGCGTGGTGCTGGCGCTGATTCCCACGGGCACGCCGATGGGCTTTGTGGCGATCCTCGGGATTCTGGCGCTGATCGGTATCATCATCCGCAACTCGGTGATTCTGGTGACCCAGATCGATGCCTACGAGCGCGACGGCTACACGCCGTGGGACGCCGTGGTGGAAGCCACCGAACACCGGCGCCGGCCGATCCTGCTGACGGCGGCGGCGGCCAGCCTGGGCATGATCCCCATCGCCCGCGAAGTGTTCTGGGGCCCAATGGCCTACGCGATGATCGGCGGGATCATCATCGCCACGTTGCTGACACTGCTGTTCCTGCCGGCGCTGTATGTGGCTTGGTACAAGATTCGCGAGCCGAAGCCAGAGCAACAGGAAAAACGTGGTTGAAAATGTGCAGGCTTGCTGTGGTGGGCAAGCTTGCTTGCGTTGGGGTGTGGAGCGCCGCCTGAAAAGCCGGGGGCGCGCTGCGCAGTCAGCGGGAGCAAGCTCCCGTGCCACGCGTGGATCTCACCGGCCTTGAGGCATGTATGAAACTTCCCGAATTAGCGTGTACAACTCTTGCACGCCATCGAGTGGTTTACCCTGCCGACTTTCACTTCGTCCGGGCCGAATCCCATGCGCTACTTGCGTTCAATAACGTTGCTCTGCGGTCTCCTGCTCTCGCCGCTGACATTCGCCACCGTTCTGGAAAACGCCCTGTGGCGGGTCGAAATCGAGCCGGCCACTCTAGCCATCCGCGTTACACCGAACGGTCAACCGGGCGTAGAAGCCTCCAGCGGCGTAGCGGCCCGTGCTGTCAGCCAGCTTGAACAGCGCGATCAGCAAGCGAGCTGGCATTGGGACGACGGCGCCTTTCGGGTGAGCGCCAGCCTTGAGCAGCGTGATCTGAAGTTGACCCTTCGCGCGCGGGAGCCGGGCAAGTTGACCATTCTTCAGCAACCTGCCAGTGCCCTGGGCAAAGGGCTGATGTGGCCGTTGGCCGAAGGGCATTACGTGCCGGCCGATAATGCTGTGTGGAAAGCGTTTTTGCTGGAGCAAGGTGATTTCAACACGACCCAGGACCTCAGCCTGCCTCTGTGGGGGTTGGACCACGGGCGGTTCACCTTGAACTGGTTGCTGACCAATCCCTACAACAATCGCCTGCGCTGGCAGGCAGGAATGGCGCTGTCAGTGGCCCATGAATTTACCGCGCTCGACCCGGACGCACCGATGACCCTGCTGCTGCACCTGGGGGAAGCCGATCCCTTGGCCGGCGCCAAGCGCTACCGTCAATGGTTGGTGGAGCAGGGCCGTTTTGAACCCTTGGCGGACAAACTGCGAAACACGCCCGAAGCCGAAAAGCTGCTGGGCGCCAGTCATGTCTACCTGTGGGGCAATGACCTGCTGGGGTCGGAGGATGTGCGTGACTGGCCGCTGCTGGTGAAGGTGCTGCGTGGTCATGAGCTCAAGGGCAGATTGGACAAAGAGGCCGCGCAGGTGCTGGCTCAAACCGGCACGTTGGATCGCTATCAAAAGTCCGTGCTGCTGCGCGGCTTCAACGCGGCGATCAACCAAAAGGCCCGGCAAACCTGGTTGGCCACCGACGAGCCGGACATGCTCAAACTGGCCGAAGGTTATGGCGTCTTGCGCCGTGAATTGGCGATGGCGTTTGCGGGCGCCTTGAGTGACAGCCCCGAGACCTGGGGCAGCACGCTGTCGGCCAAGACCGTCCAGGCGCTGCAAGATGCTGGGCTAAAGCGCCTGCTGCTGACCCTAGGCGAAGGCTGGGAGGGCGGCCTCTGGCACCCGGAAGCGATTCAGGCGGGCGTCAACGCCGGTTACCTGATGGCCCCGTACGACTCCTATGAAACCGCGTTATCCACCACCGAAAATCCGGACTGGACCACCGCCCACCTGGGCAGCAAGGCCTATCGCGACTGTGCCATTGTGCTGAAAGACGGCACGTTCAAGACCGGCTTCCAGCAATCCGGCCATTACACCGACCCGCGCTGCGTACGGCCGCTGCTGGAAGCGCGGGTGAAGGCGGTGCAAGCCAAGGCGGGTTTCAACGCCTGGTTCCTCGATGCCTACGCCACCAGCATGCTGTTTGACAGCTATCGTGATGGCGCGCCAATGACCCAGCCGCAAAATGCCGAAGGCAATGTTGACGCGTCCCGCTGGCTGAATACTGCGCTGAAGCTGCCTGCCGGTTCCGAAGATGGCAACGCTGTCACCGCCCAGGGCATTCTGTTCGCCCACGGTATGCAGACGCCGGTGATCGGTTGGGGCGATCGCCAGATGACCCAGGACAAGCAGTCGCCCTATTACGTCGGCAACTGGTACCCGCCTGAGCAGCCGACGGTGTTCTTCAAGGCGGTCCCGCTGAATGAGCCGTTTCGTACCGTGTATTTCGCGCCGACCATGCGCCTGCCGCTGTACCAGGCGGTGTTCCACGGCTCGGTCATCACCACTCACCATTGGCTGTTCGACAGCCTGAAGCTGACCAATGTGCAGGCTGAGAATGAGTTGACCCAACTGCTGTACAACGTGCCGCCGTTGTATCACCTGAGTGCTTCGACGATTGAGCAGCGGCTGCCGCTGATACAGCGCCAGGATCGGTTTTTCCGGCCGTTGCACCAGCGGCTGGCAACCCAGGCGATGACGGGGTTTCGTTGGCTGACGGCGGACAGGCAAGTGCAGGAAACCACTTTTGCCGATGGCACGCGGTTGGTCGCGGATTTTGCCGCGCGGAGTGTGACAGCGTTAGTCGAGGGGCAGCCGCCCCAGGTCTATCAGGTGGGCTCCTACTGAGGTTTGCGCCACACACTCGCCAGCCACGGTTGTTGCTCCCGAGGCAACCCGGCCGGCCGATAGTAATGCTCCAACTCCACGAACCCTGCCGCCGTCAGTAAGGCCTGCCACGCCTGCAGGTCGTGATAAGACCCATAGCGCGGCCCATTCCAGCCCTCGCGATTTTCACCGCGGGGATTGGAGCTGAACAACACACCGCCAGGCTTCAGCGCGCCATGCAGCTGTTTGAGCACGCGCGGCAATTCCTGCTTGGGAATATGAAACAGCACCGCATTGGCGAATATCCCGTCGAAGCGCTCGACCGGCAGGTCCAGCTTGAGGAAGTCCTGCTGCAACACCTCACAACCACTGTCCTCGCGCGCCATCTGCGCAAAGCGCTCGGAGCCGTCGAGGCCGACAGCGATGTGACCCAGGCGGGTAAACGTCTGCAAATCCCGGCCCGGCCCGCAGCCGAAATCCAGCACGGTGAACGGCGCCGTCCCCTGGATATGCCGCAGCAGCGCGTCGATGTTCTGGCTCACATCGTGGTCGCGGGTGCCTTCGCGGAAAGACTCGGCCACGCTGTTGTAGTGGCCGAGGGTGGTGGACGTGATCTGGTCGAGGTCGTCGGGCTTGAGAGGCATGGTGAGCAATACCGGGCACTGAGAGGGCCCGACTATACCCCAATCGATCGACCCACCCTGTGGCGAGCGGGCTTGCCACGCGTGGGGCTGCACAGCAGCCCCCAATACTCAGCGCTTGTTCAGCACCCGCGCCAACCGGTCGCCACCCAGCTGAATCACCGCCACCAGAATCACCAGCAGCACGATGACCGTGAGCATGATCTGCGTGTCAAAGCGCTGGTAACCATAGCGGTACGCAATGTCACCCAGGCCACCCGCACCAATCGCGCCGGCCATGGCCGACGAGTTGATCATGGTCACCAGGGTAATGGTGAAACCGCCGACAATCCCCGGCAGCGCCTCCGGCAACAGCACATGCCAGATAATGTGCCAGCGCCGGCAGCCCATGGCCTGCGCCGCTTCGATCAGGCCGTGGTCGACCTCACGCAGGCTCACCTCGGCGATGCGCGCAAAGAACGGCGTAGCGGCAATGGTCAGCGGCACGACCGCTGCCCACACGCCATAGGTGGTGCCGACGATCAGCCGGGTGAACGGGATCAGCGCCACCATCAGGATCAGGAACGGAATCGAGCGGAACAGATTGACGAACGCTCCCAGCACGCGGTTCAGCGCCGGGGCCTGATAGATCCCGCCCTTGTCGCTGGTGACCAGGAACACCGCCAGCGGAATCCCCACCAGCAACGCGATCAACGAAGACACGCCGACCATCAACAGGGTGTCGATGGCGCCTTGTACTAAACGATCAAACCACATAACCCAGCACCTCCACCTGTTGTGCCCAGTTACCGGCGCGGCTGCGCAGCACGTCGGCGTCGTGCGGTGAACCATTCACCGCCAGCAGCAATTGCCCCAGCGCGTGGCCCTGGATGCGTTCCACACCGCCCTGCAGCAAGCGCACGCGCCCGCCGAGGGCCGCGAACAAGGCGGCCAGGTCCGGCTCGTCGGTGTCGTTGCCGGTGAACTGCAAGCGCAGCACGACCGCCGCGTCTGCCTGGCCGGGCGTGGGCTGCAGACGGTTTTGCAGCTCTTGCGGCAGCCCGTGTTGCAGCGGCGCCAGCAGGGTCTTGCTGACCTCATGTTGCGGGTTGCCAAACACTTCCCAGACCGGGCCTTGCTCGACGATGTGACCGTACTCGAGCACCACCACGCGGTCGCAGATTTCGCGGATCACCGCCATCTCATGGGTGATCAATACGATGGTCAGGCCCAGGCGCTGGTTGATCTCGCGCAGCAGGCCGAGGATCGACTGGGTGGTCTCCGGATCAAGGGCCGAAGTGGCCTCGTCGCACAGCAGGATCTCGGGGTCGTGCACCAGCGAACGGGCGATGCCCACGCGCTGTTTCTGCCCGCCCGAAAGCTGCGCCGGGTAGGCCTTGTGTTTGTCCTGCAGGCCGACCAGTTCGAGCAGCTCGCGCACCTTCTGCTCACGCTGGGGCTTGGGCACGCCGGCGACCTTGAGGGGCAGCTCGACGTTCTGCCACACGGTCTTGGCCGACATCAGGTTGAAGTGCTGGAAGATCATGCCGATGCGCCGCCGCAGCGCCACCAGGCGGTCTTCATCGAAGTCGCCGATGTCCACCTGATCGATCAGCACCCGCCCGCTGCTCGGTTGCTCCAGGCGATTGATGGTGCGGATCAGCGAGGATTTACCGGCGCCGCTGCGGCCGATGATGCCGAACACTTCACCGCGCTGGATCGCCAGGTCGATGCCTTGCAGGGCATGCACGTTGCCGTCATAGGTCTTGCCCAGGTTGATAAAGCGCACGTGCGCGCGGTTCAGGTCAGGGTGCAGTTCTGTCTGCTCGGCGTCCCTGGGCGGCAAGCCCAGGTCGCGCAGTTGAGAGTGGGCGGCGGTCATTTTTTATCTTCCCAGCCCACTTGGTAGAGCTTGCCAAGGGATTTATCCAACGCGGCGCGCACCACCGGCGAGTGCTGGTAGATGTCGACGAACTTGATCACACGCGGGTCGGTTTTGCTCTTGGGCTGGATCACGAACTGGATCACGTATTCCGGGTGGTCGAGGCCGTCGAACAGCAGCGCCGACTCGGCATCGAAGGTCTTGGACAGGCGGATATACGCCGGGTAGCCCTGCACCAGGTCGGCGTCGTCATAGGCGCGTACCAGTTGCACGGCCTCGACTTGCAGGATCTTGATCTTCTTCGGGTTGGCGACGATGTCTTCTTCAGTAGCCTTGTAGCCCACGCCCGGCTTGAGCGTGATCAAGCCGGCCTTGGCCAGCAGTTGCAGG
Source organism: Pseudomonas sp. PS01298 (assembly GCF_029959745.1). Taxonomy (NCBI): domain Bacteria; kingdom Pseudomonadati; phylum Pseudomonadota; class Gammaproteobacteria; order Pseudomonadales; family Pseudomonadaceae; genus Pseudomonas; species Pseudomonas sp. PS01298. The sequence goes on from NZ_JASCPP010000065.1 coordinate 28,389, forward strand.
CCGCGACCGCTGTTGATCGGGTCGTTGGCAATCGCCACGCTGGCGCCCTGGGGCAGGTCGTTGATGCTTTTGTACTTCTTCGAATACAGCCCGACGTTGTTGATGATGCCCGGCGCGTACGGCACCAGGTCAAAGCCGGCGGCGGCCTTGGCGTTTTCCAGGAACGGGATGTGCTGGAAGTAGTTCACGTCGATGTCGCCGGCGGCCAGGCTGACGTTGGGCGCGATCCAGTCGGTGAACTCCACCAGTTCGACTTTGAGGCCTTGCTTGCCGGCTTCGGCCACGGCGGCTTCGAGCGGAATCGCGAAGGCGGCGGTAGTGCCGATTTTCAACGGCGCATCGGCCGCGAACACCGCCGAGCTGAACAAGCCGAAGGCCAGGACCAGTGCTTTGACTGGGTGAGTGAGGAGCGTCTTTTTCATAGTGGTTTTCCAGTCATAAGGTGTCGATGTTAATAACGCGATCAACTGTAGGAGCCGGCTCCTCCAGGGTTCAGTGGCGGTAGGTGGAGCCGGTGTGCTGTTCGGGCAGGCGGGCAGTGCCGCGGAAGACTTTTTCCCGCAGCGTCCCTTGCGCATATTCGGTTTTGTACGACCCGCGCTTCTGCAACTCGGGCACCACCAGGTCGATGAAGTCGACGTAGCTTTCCGGGGTGACGATGCGCGTGAGGTTGAACCCATCCAGGCCGGTTTCGCTGATCCACGACTCCAGCTCGTCGGCGACTTGTTCGGGCGAGCCGACCAGGGTGATATAGCGACCGCCCAAGGCGTGTTGCTCAAGCAATTTGCGTCGGGTCCAGTCGTTGTTTTGCAGATTCTTGGTGGCGGATTGGATCGCGTTGCTCTTCACGTACTGGATCGGTTCGTCGAGTTCGTATTGGGCAAAATCAATCGCGGTGGACGCCGAGAAGTGCGCCACGCCCGCCTCCGGGCTGGCGTAGCTCAGGTACTCGGCGTGCTTCTTCCAGGCGAGTTCCTCGGTCGCGCCCACGATCACATTGAGGCCCATGAACACCTTGATGGCGTCCGGGTCGCGCCCGGCCTCGACCGCGCTGGCGCGCACCTTGTCCACCTGGACCTTGGTCGCGGCTTTGTTCTGCCCGCTGATGAACACGCACTCGGCGTGGCGCCCGGCGAACAGCAAGCCACGCTCCGAACTGCCGGCCTGGAACAGCACCGGCGTGCGTTGTGGCGAAGGCTCGCAGAGGTGATAACCCTCCACCTGGTAGAACTCGCCATGGTGCTCGACCTTGTGCACCTTGCCCGGCTGCGCATACACCCGCGCCTGTGGGTCGTTGAGCACCGCGTCGTCTTCCCAACTGCCTTCCCAGAGTTTGTAGAGCACCTCCAGGTACTCATCGGCCTGGTCGTAGCGCCGGTCATGCTCGACCTGCTCGGTAAGGCCCATGGCCTTGGCGGCGCTGTCGAGGTAGCCGGTGACGATGTTCCAGCCGACCCGGCCACGGCTCAGGTGGTCGAGGGTGGACATGCGCCGGGCGAACAGATACGGCGGCTCGTAGGTGAGGTTGGCAGTCAGGCCGAAACCGAGGTTCCGGGTGACCGCCGCCATCGCCGAGACCAGCAGCAGCGGGTCATTCACTGGTAGCTGGATCGACTCCTTGAGCGGCACATCGATGGAGTTCTGGTAGACGTCGTACACGCCGACGATGTCGGCGATGAACAAACCGTCGAACAGCCCGCGCTCCAGGGTTTGCGCGAGGTCGGTCCAGTACTCGAGGGTTTTGTATTGGGTCGAGGTGTCCCGTGGATGGGTCCACAGGCCGTGGTTGATATGCCCGATGCAGTTCATGTTGAAGGCATTGAGCAGGATCTTTTTCTTCGCCATCAGATGGTCCCCCGCAGTGGCGGGTTTTCATCGTTGAGGTAGTAGTTGCCGACCGCGTGGTACTTCCAGCGCACCGGATCGTGCAGGGTGTGCACGCGGGCGTTGCGCCAGTGCCGGTCGAGACCATGCTCGGCGAGGGTGGCCTGGCTGCCGGCGAGTTCAAACAGCGTGCTGCCAGCGGCCAGGGAAATCTCGGTGCTCAGGGCGCGCACTTCAGCGACGGCGATGGAGGCTGCCGCCACGGTCTCGGCGTTGCTGTCGGCCTGGGCGCGGTCGAGGAATTCGCCGGAGCGCTCCAGCAATGCCTCGGTGGCGTGCAGGCGAATGCTCAGGTGGCCGAAGCTCTTGAGGGTCAGCGGGTCTTCGGTGGCCTTGTCGTTACCGGAGTCGATCCACGGGCGGGTCTTGGTGCGCACAAAGTGCAGCGCGTCCTCGAAGGCAGCGCGGGCGATGCCGGTGTCGATGGCGGCGTGGAGGATCTGCGCCAGCGGGCCGACGGTGGTCGGGCGCTCGAAGGCGCTCTGGAACGGGATCACGTCTTGCGCGGCGACCCAGACGTTATCGAACACCACCGAACCGCTGCCGGTGGTGCGCTGGCCGAAGCCGCTCCAGTCGTCGATCACGCTCAGGCCTTCGCTGTCACGGGGGACAAACGCCAGTTGCTGCACGCCGTGTTCATCCACCACTGAAGTAGGGATGCGCTGGGCGTAGATCGCGCCGGTGGAGTAGAACTTGCGGCCGGTGATGCGAAAGCCGTCGCCGTCGCGGGTGATTTTGGTGACGCGGTCATGGGCGGTCTTGGTGCCCAGTTCCGCCAGGGCATTGCCGAAACGCTGGCCCGCGAGCACTTCGGCGTAGAGGCGGCGTTGCTGCGCCGGCGTGCCGTTTACGCGCAGCACTTCCAGGGCATAGAAATGGTTTTGCGGAATCTGGCCCAGCGAGGCGTCGGCCTGGGCGATCAGTGCGATGACCTTGGCCAGCGTGACATTGGACACACCGGCGCCGCCGTATTCCTTGGGCACGCTGATGCCCCACAGGCCGGAGCGCGAAAACACGTCCAGTTCAGGCAGCGGCAGGCGGCGCTCGCGGTCGCGCTGGGCGCTGTCGCGGCGGAAGTCTTCGGCCAGGTCGCTGGCGACAATAAGGGCTTGTTCGTCGCTGGTGATAACCGCGACGTGATGAGAAAGGGTCATGCGTATTCTCCAGAGGTCTGGTCGGTTAAATCCAGGAGTGACGAGCCGGCAAGGTGCCGTTCAGGCGATAAGCGCCCACCGCGTGATACTTCCAGCGCACCGGGTCGTGCAGCGTATGCACGCGGGCATTGCGCCAGTGACGGTCGAGGTTGAATTCGGCGAGGGTGGCGCGGCTGCCGGCCAGTTCGAAGAGCTTTTCGCTGACCAGCAGCGACACTTCAGTGGTCAGCACCTTGGCTTCGGCGACGGCAATTGACGCACGGGCGGCGGACTGCGCGGTGATCGGCGCGGCACTGACCTGGTCCAGCACCTGGCCAGCCTTGCGCAGCAGCGCTTCGGCGGCGTGCAGTTCGATTTTCAGCTTGCCGATATCGGCGATCACGTACAGGTCATCGCTGGCCCGTTCGACCTTGGCGTCGATCCACGGGCGCGAGTGCTCACGCACGAAGGCAATGGTGTCATCCAGCGCGCCACGGGCGATGCCGGCATCGATGGCGGCCTGGATCAGCTGCGACACGGCGCCCTGGATGGTCGGGGTTTCGCCGAGGCGCCAGTTGTCGACCACCAGCTCGGCGTCCACCGGCACCCGGTCCAGCAGCACGGTGCCGCTGGCGGTGGTGCGTTGGCCAAAACCGGACCAGTCGTCAACGATGCGCAGCCCCTCGGTTCCACGGCGCACGAACGCCATGACTTGCTTGCCGTCATCGTTGAGCGCCTTCACCGCAACCCAATGCGCAAACAGTGCGCCGGTGGAGTAGAACTTCTGGCCGCTGATCACGTAGCCGTCACCCTCGGCGGTGATGCGGGCCTTGAGTTCCAGGGTGTTCCTGGTGCCGCGCTCCGGGCCGGCGTTGCCGATGCGCCAGCCGTCGAGCACGCTCTGGAACATCTGTTTTTTCTGGCGCTCGGTGGCGGCGCCCTGCAGCACGTGGAGGATGCCGAAATGGTTCTGCGGGATCTGTCCGAGGGCCGGGTCGGCCGCGCTGATGATCGCGAACACGTCGGCCAGGGTGGTGAATGACACCTGTGGGCCGCCGTATTCGCGGGGAATGGAAATACTGCCCAGCCCACTGCGGGTGAACTGCTCGATCTGTGCCCACGGCAACTTGCGTTGCTGGTCGCGCTTGGCGGCTTGCAGGCGCGCAGCCTGGGCCAGCTCATGGGCGGCGTTCAGCGCCTCTGCATCGTTGCGCAGCACGACGGCCGGCAACAACAGAGGGGCTACGTCCAGATCACTCTGGGGGGGTGTTAGAGCCAAGTTAGACATCAGCGCCGCTCCTTGGCTGCACGTAATGCCCTGGCGTTATGCACCGGGGTAATTCTGACCATACCGACCTCGCATTCAATGAAATGACAACAGGAAAATCAGGAATGTCCGGTGGTCCGGTGCATATACCCTAAGCGTGTTAAATATTTAAATAAACTAACTTTTGGGAATATGCATAGAAGGTCTGTCATCCAGGTTCGCAGGGTGAACCGAGGGGGCGTGGCTGATAGCTCTGCGCGGACCCGCCGGGGCGGGCGGGTACCCAGGCGGCGATCCTCAACGTGCGAGCGGGTGCCCAGCGGGAATTGTTGCCGACGCGGTCCAGAATGCAGTACGTCACCTCCAGCCGGCAGTCGTCGCCGGCTTCGACAATCACCGTCGACGGCACCCAGACCTGCACGGCCAGGCCAACGGCCTTGGCCTGGATGCTTGGCAGGTCCATGCGCACATCGCCCCAGCGCAGGGTGATGGCATCGCCGGTGGTCATGTGCTGGTAGGGTTCGATGGTCAGGGGAATGCCGCGCCGCACCTGGCTGCTGTTGACGCCGTAGCGGCGGATCGTCTCGGGCAGGCCGACGGGGGCGAGGTTGTGGTTTTCGTCGCTGTACAGCTGTGCAGGCTGCCCGCCCGGGCATTGGGTCTTGACGCGCACCTGCGTGGTCGCCGAGCGCGCAGGGCCATGGCCGATCTGCATGACCTGATAGTGCACCTGCGCCGGGCCGTCCTGCACAAAACTTTCCGGTACGCGCAGGCGCGTCGACGTGCCGACCTTGCCGGCCGTGACTCGCCGTGAAGCCGCAAAGCAGTTGTTCCAGAACAGCTCGATCAGGTCGCCTTCATCCATGCCGGGGTACGGCGCGATATCGACCTGCAACTGAGTGGCGGCGAGGGCATTGATGCCGTTGCGAAGTGCCTGGGGCAACGTCGGGGCGTTGAGCATGGCCGGGGTGGCGGTGCGCGTCATAAGTAATCTCCTTGATGCAGCCAGCAGCAATCGTTCCGGCCCCTTGGCGCGGGTGCGCACGGGGTCGAAATGAACGATTCAGAAAATAGCCGGGATAGGATCCAATCCTCTGAGTGCTAGATAAGAGGGTTGGCCAAGGGGCGTCAATGGCGGCAAAGGGCTAAACGGCGGGTTGCTGCAGATTCAGAAGGGTCTGACTGTGAGGGGGATTTCAGCGGGTGTGTGGCGGGGCGTTTTACTCGTTGAAACGAGGACTTCGCGTAGGAACGCGCTCAGGGGGGAGCAGGGCTCGCCCGCGATGCAGGCACCTCGGTGGATCCGCCACACCGCAGTGATGCTATCGCCGGCAAGCCAGCTCGCACACAAGCCCGGGAGAGCGTCAGTGGGCGAGGAATTTGCTCAGGAACTGCTTCGTGCGTTCTTCCCTGGGGTTGGCGAACAACGCCTTGGCTTCGCCTTGCTCCACGATCACCCCTTTGTCGAAGAAGATCACCCGGTTGGCCACGTCACGGGCAAAACTCATCTCGTGGGTGACGATCACCATGGTGCGGTTTTCCTCGGCGAGGCTGCGGATGGTTGCCAGTACTTCGCCGACCAACTCCGGGTCGAGCGCCGAGGTCGGTTCGTCGAACAGGATCACTTCCGGCTCCATGGCCAACGCGCGGGCAATCGCCACGCGCTGTTGCTGGCCACCGGACAGGCGTCGAGGGTAGGCGTCTTCCTTGCCCGCCAGGCCAACCCTGGCCAGCAGCTTGCGCCCCAAGGCCTCAGCGGCTTCGCGCGGCATCTTCTTGACCACGGTCGGCCCTTCGATGACGTTTTCCAGCGCGGTGCGATGGGGGAACAGGTTGAAGTTCTGGAACACAAAGCCGACGTGCTGGCGCAGGCGTCGCACCAGGGTTTGCTGCTGATTGATCGGCTTGCTGCTGTCGATCTCGATGTCCCCGACCTTGATGCGGCCGCTGGTGGGTTGCTCGAGGAAATTCAGGCAGCGCAGGAAGGTGGTCTTGCCGGAACCGCTGGGGCCGATGATGGCGATGACTTCGCCTTCCTTGACCTCAAGGTCGATGCCGTTGAGTACCACCTGACCCTTGAATTGTTTGGTCAGTTTTTCAACCACGATCATGCTTCAGGACTCCAGGTCATGCCGGTTGACCCGGTCTTCCAGACGATTTTGAAAATGCGCCAGGATGCTCGCCAGGATCCAGTAGATCAGGGCAGCGGAGAGATACATGGTGAAAATTTCGAAGGTGCGTGCCGACACCAGTTGCGCCTGGCGAAACAGTTCGGGCACCTGGATGGTGGCCGCCAGCGCGGTGTCCTTGACCAGCGAAATAAAGCTGTTGCCCAACGGCGGCAAAGCCGTGCGCATCGCCTGCGGCAGAATGGCCCGGCGCAGGGTCTGCGCACGGGTCATGCCGATACTGGCCGCGGCTTCCCACTGGCCACGCTCGATGGAGCTGATGGCCGCGCGCAGGATTTCACAGGCGTAGGCGGCCATGTTCAGCGAGAAGCCGATCAGGGCCGCCGGGATCGGATCCAGCTCGATGCCCACTTGCGGCAAGCCGTAGTAGATCAGGAACAGCTGCACCAGCAAGGGCGTGCCGCGAAAGAACGACACGTAGACGCGGGCAAGCAAGCTCACTGACTTGAAGCGCGACAGGCGCATCAAGGCCAGGCCGAAGCCCAGCAGCAAGCCGAAAAACATCCCGCCAAGGCTTAGAATCACCGTGTAGTACGCGCCCTTGAGTAGAAAGGGCGCGGAGTCCAGCGCGAGTTGGAAACCTGCTTCCATTATTGAGTGACGTCAGCGTTGAAGTACTTCTCGGACAGCTTCTTCAAGGTGCCGTCGGCGCGCAGCTTGTCGAGGGCCTTGTTCACCGCGTCGAGCAGTTCAGGCTCGCCTTTGCGCAGGGCAATACCGGCTTCCTGGCGGGAGAAGGCATCGCCGGCGGTGGCGGTGTCCGGGGCTTTCTTGGCGTATTCCAGAGCGGCCAGGCGGTCGATCAGAATGGCGTCGATGCGGCCGATGCGCAGGTCCTGGAACTTGGTAGGGTCATCGTTGTAAGTCTTGATGATGGCTTTAGGCTGGTTGTCCTTGAGCCATTGCTCGTAGTTGGTGCCCAGGCCCACACCGACTTTCTTGCCGGCCAGGTCGTCGGCGGTCTTGATGCTGTCGACATTCTTCTTCAGCACCAGCGCTTGAATACCCGAGACGGTGTAAGGCTTGGAAAAATCGTATTTCTTCTTGCGCTCTTCAGAGATGGTCACCTGGTTGACCACGGCGTCCAGGCGCTTGGATTCCAGGGCGGCGAGGATACCGTCCCATGGCGTGGCTTGCAGTTTGACCTTCACGCCCAGCTCTTTGGCCAGTGCCTCGGACAGCTCGACTTCGAAACCGCTGAGCTTGCCGCTTTCATCGACAAAGCTGAACGGTGGGTAGGTGCCTTCGAGACCGATCTTGATCTCGCCGGCTTTCTTGATGCTGTTCAACTGCTCGCCGGCCACTGCCTGGCCGAGCAGGCCAGCCCCGAGTGCCAGGCCCAAAGTGCCAACCAACAACGTGCGACGCAATACAGAAATAGTCATGAAGAGCCCCTGTGTTTTTTATGTTGAGCGAAGCAGGTGACGCAGTAGTCGTATCCTGCCTTAAAGCGCGTAGCGCGTCTTCGCCTACGGCGCGATGATAGAGCGGGTTTTTAAGACTTGAAAATAATATAAATCTAAATTGATATTCGATTATCGAATATGCGAGCTATTTAATGTGGGAGCTGGCTTGCCTGCGATGGCGCTCTGTCAGCTACCGATGTGCTGACCTTTGCACCGCTATCGCAGGCAAGCCAGCTGCCACATTTTTTAGTCCGCGTTAATTCAATTGAATACCGAGTTGTAGGCAAACAACGCCGGCGCCCCGCCGGTATGCAGGAAAATGATCGGACCCTCTTCAAAACGCTGACGCCCGATCCCATCCAACAAGCCGGCCATGGCCTTGCCAGTGTAGACCGGGTCCAGCAGCAGGCCTTCCTGGCTGGCGAGCAGCTTGATGGCTGCCAGCGTACCGGCGTTCGGCTCGCCATAACGGGGGCCGAAGTATTCGTCCCAGAGAATCACCTTGAACGCCTCGGGCACCGTTACGCCCAGCAACTCGGCGGTGCGTTCGGCCAGGCCCTGCACTTTCGGAAACTGTGCTTCTTCGGTGCGCGACACGGTCACGCCAACCACCGGCAGGTTCGGCAGCACGTCGCTCAAGGCCAGGGCGAGGCCACTGTGGGTGCCCGCACTGCCGGACGCCAGCACCACGGCGGAGAACTCGATGCCGCTGTCTTCAATTTGCGCCGCCAGCTCAAGGCCGGCGCGCACGTAACCCAAGGCGCCGAGGGCGTTCGAGCCGCCGATCGGCACCAGGTACGGCTTCTTGCCGTTGCTGCGCAGGCGGTCGGCGAGGGCATTCAGTTGGTCGTCGACATGGTCGAGGTTTTCCACCAATTCGACCTTGGCGTCGAAGAGGTCCAGCAGCAGGCGGTTGCCGTTGCCCAGGTAGTTGGGGTCTTCGGTGCCGGTGGGGTTTTCCAGCAACGCTACGCAACCCAGGCCGAGCTTGGCGGCGAGGGCGGCGGTCTGGCGCACGTGGTTGGACTGGATCGCGCCGGCGGTCACCAGGGTGTCGGCACCCTGGGCGAGGGCATCGGCCGCCAGGTATTCGAGTTTGCGCAGTTTGTTGCCGCCCATGGCCAGCGGCGTGGTGTCGTCGCGCTTGACGTAGATGTCCCTGCCCAACCAGGCCGACAGCCGCTCGAGTTTTTCCAGGGCAGTGGCACCGCCCAGCAGTTCCAGGCGGTTAAAACGGTCGAGCTGTTGTTTGATCATGGCTACGCACGGTGACTGAATGATTGGCCGACTATAGGCAGGCACTTTTCATCGGGCAACCGCCAATCGCTTATTCCGTGAAGTTCTTAGCATCGCACCATTGGTTCTTAAGGGCGGCCAGGGTGCATACCGTAAAGTGATGGCCATTTCGTCAGGAGTGAAGACCGTGAGTGAGCGTTCCAGTCATTGGCAATTACAGACCATCGTCAGCCAACTGCGCGGCGCCCGGGACCAGTGGCGAACGCGCAATGGCCGCTTGAGCGGCGAGCATGGCGGCCGCGAGTTGCCGTCCCGCGAGGCTGTCGCGCAGATCCTTGAGGCACTGTGCGGTGCGCTGTTCCCCATGCGCCTGGGGCCGGTGGACCTGCGTGAAGAAAGTGAAGATTTCTACGTCGGCCATACCCTCGACGTCGCCCTGAATGCCTTGCTGGCACAGGCGCGCCTGGAACTGCGCTACGCCGCGCGCCAGGGCGGCCAGGATGACAGCGCGGTCGACGCCCTGGCCATCCGCCTGATCCAGGATTTTGCCCTGGCCTTGCCGTCCCTGCGCAGCCTGCTGGACACCGACGTGCTGGCCGCCTATCACGGCGACCCGGCCGCGCGCAGTGTGGATGAGGTGCTGCTGTGCTATCCGGGAATCCTCGCGGTGATTCACCATCGCCTGGCGCACCATCTGTATCGCGCCGGTTTGCCGCTGCTGGCGCGGATCAGCGCGGAAATCGCCCACTCGGCCACCGGTATCGATATCCACCCGGGTGCGCAGATCGGCCCGAGTTTCTTTATCGACCACGGGACCGGCGTGGTGATTGGCGAAACCGCGATCATCGGCGAGCGGGTGCGTATCTACCAGGCCGTGACCCTGGGCGCCAAGCGCTTCCCGGCGGATGAGGATGGGCAGTTGCAGAAGGGCCACCCGCGTCACCCGATTGTCGAGGATGACGTGGTGATCTACGCCGGGGCAACGATCCTGGGGCGGATCACCATCGGCAAGGGCTCAACGATTGGCGGCAATGTGTGGCTGACCCGCAGCGTCCCGGCGGGGGCGAATATCACCCAGGCGAATCTGCAGCATGATGATGGGGCGCAGAAGTAAAAAAAACTGCACACATCCCCTGTGGGAGCGGGCTTGCTCGCGAATGCGGAGTATCTGTCAATGAATCATCGGCTGACCCAGCGCATTTGCGAGCAAGCCCACTCCCACAGTTGGAATG
>NZ_JASCPP010000066.1:0-38659 GCF_029959745.1 Pseudomonas sp. PS01298
GTTCGCAATCGGCCGGCGAGGTTTCATAACGCTCGCCGGTGGCGATGATGTGCGCCACCAACGGGCCGTGGGACACCGCCACGCCCTTGGGCATGCCGGTGGAGCCGGAGGTGTAGATCACGTAGGCGAGGTTGTCGCCGTCCAGCTTCACATCGGGCGCCGCGTCGCTGAACCCCGCCCACTCCTCAGTGCGATCAATCGCCAGGCTGGTCAATCCTGCCGGGATCGGCAGTTGCTGCAACGCGCGGCTGTCGGTGAGCAGCAGTTGCGCGCGGCTGTCCTGCATCATGTACAGCAGGCGGTCGCGGGGGTATTCGATATCCAGCGGCACATACACGCCGCCGGCTTTCATCACCGCAAGGAACGCCACCATGATCTCGGCACTGCGCGGCATGGCGATGGCCACGCGCACTTCCGGGCCGACACCACGGGCGATCAGCGCATGGGCGAGGCGGTTGGCCTGGCGATCCAGCTCGCCGTAGCTCAGGGTTTGTGCATCGAACTTGACCGCCACCGCCGCAGGATTTTCCTGCGCACGCTCGGCAACCAACTCGTGCACCAGGCGCTGGGCCGAGAAGCCGGCGTCGGTCTGGTCCCACAGCTGCAGGATGTGCCGTTGCTCATCAGCACCCAGCAGGTTGAGTTGGCCGACAGTCTGCTGCTGATCGGCAACCATCGCCTGCAACAGGTTCTGCCAGTGGCCAGCCATGCGTTCGATGGTCGCCGGGGCGAACAGGTCTGTCGCGTAGCTCAGGGATGCACGCAGCGCGGCCTGACTTTCTTCTACGTCCAGCGCCAGGTCGAACTGGGCGACGCCTTCATCCCAACCGAGTACTTCGACGTCGAGCTCGGTCAAGCCCTGCAGATGCAGGCCGGCAGAGGTCACACGGTGGTTGAAGAGCACCTGGAACAACGGGCTCAGGCTCATGCTGCGCTCAGGTTGCAGGGCTTCGACCAGTTGTTCGAACGGCAGGTCCTGATGGGCCTGGGCCTCAAGGGAACGCTGACGCGCCTGCTGCAACAACTGCTCGACGCTCATTTGCCCATGGATGTCGGCCTTGAGCACCTGGGTGTTGACGAAGAAGCCGATCAGCCCTTCGGTTTCCAAACGGTTGCGGTTGGCAATCGGCACGCCGACGCGCACATCTTCCTGGCCACTGTAGCGGTGCAGCAAGGCCTGGTAGGACGCCAGCAACACCATCGGCAAGGTCACCCCGGCGTCGCGCGCCAGGTTGCGCAAACCGCCCAGCAGCGCGGCCGGCAGCTCAATCCCCAGGCGCGCCCCGCGATGGCTTTGCACGGCCGGGCGTTGGTAGTCGAACGGTAATTCCAGCACCGGCTGCACGCCGCCCAGCAAACCTTGCCAGTACGCCAGCTGACGCGCCTTTTCTCCGGCCTCCATCCAGTGGCGCTGCCACACGGCGTAGTCGGCGTACTGGATCGGCAACGCCGGCAGGTCCGGCGTCTGCCCCTGGCTGAAGGCCGCGTAGAGCTGCACCAGCTCTTCGACCATCAGCTGCATCGACCAGCCATCGGAGACGATATGGTGCTGCACCAGCACCAGCACGTGGTCGTCCTTGGCCAGGCGCAGCAGTTTGACCCGCAGCAACGGCCCGCGCAGCAGGTCGAACGGCTGTGCGACCTCGGCGGCGACCTGCGCCTTGAGCCCGGCTTCATCGGTGTCGGCCAGCTCGATGTCGATCAGGCCCGAGTCTTCGATGACCTGCACCGTGGCCGCCGCGTCCTGGCGCAGATGAGTGCGCAGGCTTTCATGACGGGCGAGCAAGGTGTCGAAACTGCGTTGCAGTGCCGCCTGGTCCAGCGTGCCCTTTAAACGCAAGGCGCTGGGGATATGGTACGCGGCGCTGTGCGGGTCCAGTTGCCAGAGGAACCATTGGCGCTCCTGGGCATAGGACAGCGGCAGCGGTTGGTCGCGATCAACCTTGAGCAACGCCGGCGCAGCCACGCGCTCTTCGCCCAGGGACGCGACAAAGTCACCCAGCAAGGGGTGTTCGAACAGGCACTTGAGCGCCACTTCCAGCGCCAGCGCCTGGCGGACCCGCGACACCACCCGCGTGGCCAGCAGCGAATGCCCGCCCAGCTCGAAGAAGTGGTCGTCGAGGCCGACCTGCGGTACATCCAGCACGTCGGCCCAGATCGCCGCGACCTGTTTTTCGCGCTCGGAGACCGGTGCCACATGGCCTTTGCGCCACAGGCTTGCATCGACCTTCGGCAATGCCTTGCGGTCGAGCTTGCCGTTGGGGGTCAGGGGCAGGCTGTCGAGGAACATCAGGTGTGCCGGCACCATGTAGTCCGGCAGGCGCTCGCGCAAGGCGGCTTGGTACGCCTGCGGGGCCTGCGCCGCCGAGCTGACCAGGTAAGCGATCAAGCGGTCGTCGTCGGCCAGCACCACGGCTTCGCGCACGCCAGGCTGCTCGCGCAGGCAGGCTTCGATTTCGCCGAGTTCGATACGGAAACCGCGCACCTTGACCTGGTGGTCGACCCGGCCGATGTATTCGACCACGCCGTCGTCACGGTAGCGCGCCAGGTCGCCGGTACGGTACAGGCGTTCGCCCGGTGCACCGTAGGGGTTGGGCACGAACCGCTCGGCCGTCAGCGCTGGCCGCGCGTGGTAACCGCGTGCCAGGCCGACACCGCCGATCAGCAGTTCGCCGGATGCACCCAACGGGCATGGCGTGAGCCCGGCGTTGAGGATGAACAAGGTGGTATTGGCGATGGGACGCCCGACAAAAGGCTGCGCCTGCGACAAACGATGGGCCGCCGACCAGATCGTGGTTTCGGTGGGGCCATACAGGTTCCACACCGGACCTTGCAGGTCGAGCATGCGTTGGGCCAGATCGGCCGGCAGGGCTTCGCCGCCGCACAGGGCCTTGATGCCGCGCAACTGATCGGCACGCGGGCTTTCCAGCAGCATGCGCCAGGTCGACGGCGTGGCTTGCAGCACGTTGGCGGACTGGCTGTGCGCCAGGTCGAGAATGGCCTCCGGGTCGAGGGCCATCGCCTGATCGCTCAACAGCACCGTGGCACCGACCGTCAGTGGCACGTACAGCTCCAGGGCGAAGATATCGAACGAGAACGTGGTCAGCGACAGCACCCGCGCCTGCGCACCCATGTCCAACGTCGTAGCCATGCCGCAGGTAAAGCTGCACAGCGCCTGGTGCCGCACCATCACGCCCTTGGGTTTGCCGGTGGAACCGGAGGTGTAGATCACGTACGCCAAGTGCTCCGGCGTGACGCTGACCTGCGGGTTGTGGTCGTCGGCATCGACATCGTCGACCAGCAGCACCTGCAGGCCCTGCGGTTGCGCCAGGCGCCCGATCAGGTGCGACTGGGTCAGCAGCACCCGTGCGCGGCTGTCCTCAAGCATGAAGGCCAGGCGATCCGCCGGGAACTGCGGGTCGAGCGGCACATAGGCGCCACCGGCCTTGAGGGTCGCCAACAGGCCGACCACCATGTCCAGGGAGCGCTCCACATGCACGGCAACCAACACGTCCGGGCCGACACCCGCCGCGATCAAGCGATGAGCCAGGCGGTTGGCGCGGCGATTGAGCGCGGCGTAGCTCAGGGCTTGGTCGTTGAAATGCAGCGCGATGGCCTGCGGATGCGCCAGCGCCTGCGCTTCGAACAATTGCTGCACACAGCGCTCGCGCGCAAATTCGACGGCGGTGTGGTTCCACGTTTCGAGCAGTTGCCGGGATTGCGGCGCACTGAGCATCGCCAGCTCATCCAGGGCCTGAGCGGCATCGCGTACCACGGCGTGCAGCAGGTTCTGCCAGTGACCGGCCATGCGCTGCAGGGTCGCGGCGTCGAACAGGTCGGTGGCGTAGGTCAGGGAGGCCCACAGGCCGTCGGCGGACTCTTCGGTCTCCAGGTTGAGGTCGAACTGGGTGGTATGGCCGGCCCAGTCCACCGGTTGCAGGTCCAGGCCGGGCAGTTGCACCGCGCCCTGGCGCAGGTTGTCCTGATGGTTGAACATCACCTGGAACAGCGGGTTATGGCTGAGGCTGCGCTCCGGCTGCAGGGCTTCTACCAGTTGTTCGAACGGCAAGTCCTGATGGGCCTGGGCGTCCAGGGCACGTTGCTTGACCTGGGCCAGCAACTGGTCAAAGCGCATCTGCCCGTGCAGGTCGGCCTTGAGCACCTGGGTGTTGACGAAAAAGCCGATCAGGCGTTCGGTTTCAAGGCGGTTGCGGTTGGCAATCGGCACGCCGACACGGATCTCGGACTGGCCGCTGTAGCGGTGCAGCAGAGTCTGGAACGAGGCGAGCAGCAACATGAACAGGGTCACGTCCTGACGCTGGGCGAGTGCCTTCAGTTCGGCGACCAGGCGGGTGTCGAGCTGGATCTGCTGGCGCGCACCGCGGTGGCTTTGCACCGCTGGGCGCGGGTGGTCCAGGGGCAATTCCAGCAGCGGATGCTCGGTACCCAGGTGCGTGCACCAGTAATCGAGTTGACGCTGGGTCTCCCCGCCCGCCATCCAGTCGCGCTGCCACACGGCATAGTCGGCGTACTGCAGCGCCAGGGCCGGCAACCGGGCGTGGCCCTGATACAGCGCGACCAGTTCGTCGACCATCACTTGCATCGACCAGCCATCGGAGATGATGTGGTGCTGGGTGATGACCAGCACATGGTGCTCGGCGTCGATCTGCAGCAGTGCGACGCGCATCAGCGGGCCGTTGACCAGGTCGAACGGGCGCTGGATCTCCTGCGCCACGGTGTGTTCGATATCCGGCGCCTCGACGCGCTGGCGCTCGATGGCAATCGCCAGGTCCGGGTGAATGACCTGCCAGGTGTGCTCGCCCCTCTCCACAAACGTGGTGCGCAACGGCTCATGACGTTGCACCAGCGCCTGGAAGGCGTTTTCCAGCGCGGCACTGTCCAGTCGACCGCGCAAGTGCAAGGCGGCGGGCACGTGGTAGGCCGCGCTGCGCGGGTCCAGTTGCCAGAGGAACCATTGGCGCTCCTGGGCGAAGGACAGCGCCAGCGGCTGCTCACGCCCGACCGCCAGCATCGCCGGCACCGTGGCAACACGGGTGCCCAGTGCCGCGACGAAATCTGCCAGCACCGGCTGCTCGAACACGCTCTTGAGTGCCACCTCGATGCCCAGGCCATGCCGCACGCGGGACACCATCTGCGTGGCGAGCAACGAGTGCCCACCCCTCTCGAAGAAGTGATCGTTGAGCCCTACCCGCTCGGCGCCCAGCACCTGGGCCCAGATCGCCGCGACCTGTTGCTGCACCTCGGTAACCGGTGCCAGCCAATCGACCCGCGCCTGGTTGGCATCCGGCTTGGGCAGCGCGGCGCGGTCCAGCTTGCCGTTGGGGCTCAGCGGCAGGTGCGCGAGCAACAGCAGGTGCGCCGGCACCATGTAGTCCGGCAGCTCCGCGCGCAGCGTGGCCTTGAGCTGAGTGAGCAACTCGGCTTGCTGGGCCTCGTCCAGTGCGTGGCTGGCGACGATGTAGCCCACCAACTGGTTATCGGCGGCGACCACCAATGCTTCGCGCACGCTGGGTTGGGCCAGCAGGCGCGCTTCGATTTCGTTCAATTCGATACGGAAACCGCGCACCTTGACCTGGTGGTCGATACGGCCCACGTACTCGATCATGCCGTCGGCGCGATAGCGCGCCAGGTCGCCGGTGCGGTACAGGCGCCCGCCACCGTCGGTGCAGAACGGATCGGGAATGAAGCGATGCGCCGTCAGGTCGGGACGGTTGAAGTAACCGCGCGCCAGCAATGGCCCACCGATCACCAGTTCGCCCGCGACACCCACCGGCACCGGGTTGAGGTTGGCGTCCAGCAGGTAAATGGCGCGGCCATCGAGCACCCGCCCGATCGGCATCATCGATGGCAGGGCTTCGCGGCCATCGACGTAGGCGGCACAGTCCAGTGCCGTGGCGGTCACCGTGGCCTCGGTCGGGCCGTAGGTGTTGAGCAGGCGTACAGGCTGCAGGCCGGCTTCGCGCCAGGCGCTGAGGCCTTCCGGCGGCATGGCTTCGCCACCGATGTGCAGTTGGCGCAGACGGCCGTAGTCGCGGGGGCCACGGTCGGCAAAATCACGCACCAGCAGCAGCCAGTAGGCGGTGGTCAGGTCGACCACGGAGATATCGTGGTCGAGCAGTTGTTGGTAGAAGGTGTCGCTGTCCCACAGGTCGCCACCGCGTACCACCACCGCTGCGCCGCAGCACAGCGCCGGGTACAGCTGCTCGACGAAACCGTCGAAGTTGAAGGTGCCGAACTGCAGCACACGGTCATGCGGCTGCAGCGCAAACAGTTCGCTGAACACCTCCACATGCCGCGCCAGGGACGCCAGGTCGATGCCCACGCCTTTCGGCCGGCCCGTGGAGCCGGAGGTGAACATCACGTAGGCAAGGTTCGCCGGCTGTGCCCGTGGCAACAGGTTTTGCGCGCTGTAGTCGCTCAACCAATCGCGCCGGTCTTCCAGGCAGACCAGGCTCAGGTTGGCTGTGATCGGCAATTGGTCCAGCAGCGGCTGTTGGGTCAGCAGCAACTGCAGGCCGCTGTCCTCGATCATGCATTGCAGGCGCTCGGCCGGATACTTGGGGTCCAGCGGCACATAGGCACCGCCCGCCTTGAGCACCGCCAGCAGGCCGACGATCATGTCCAGGGAGCGGTCCACCGCCACCCCCACCAGGGTGTCGGCGGTCACGCCCAGTTCCACCAGGCGATGGGCCAGGCGGTTGGCGCGCGCATTCAGCTCGGCATAGCTCATGCGCTGTTGATCGAGGATCAGCGCGATGGCATGCGGCTGAGTTGCCGCCTGCTGTTCAAAGCGCTGCAATACGCTCGCCTGGGCCGGTTGGGCGGCGTGAGGCGGGTTCCACTCGGTGAGTACGCGCTGGTGTTCAGCGGCCAACAGCAGCGGGATCGCGCCTAACGCCTGCCCGGGCGCATCGACAAACTGCTGCAACAGCCCTTGCAGATACGCCGCGATGTGTTGCACGGCGTCGGTGGCAAGGTCCGCGCACAGGTACTCCAGGTGCAGGCTCAAACGCTGCCCCCCGTGCACGGTGAGGGTCAGCGGGTAGTTGGTGCGTTCCTGATGACGCACGTGACTGAAACGCAGGCCGCCCTCGCCCGCTTGCTCCAGGCTCTTGGCGACGGGGAAGTTCTCGAACACCACCAGGGTGTCGAACAGCGCTTCGCCGGCCGACCCGGCCCAGCGCTGGATATCGAACAGCGGCGTGTGCTCGTGCTCGCGCATTTCCAGGTTGAGCGCCTGGACCGTTCGCACCCAGTCGCTGACGGATTGCGCCGGATTGGCCGCTGCGATCAGCGGCAAGGTATTGATGAACAGGCCGACTTGCTGCTCGACATTCGCCAACTGCGCCGGACGCCCGGATACCGTGACACCGCAGGCGACGCTGGATTGACCGGTGTAGCGCTGCAGCAGCAACAGCCACGCCGACTGCACCAGGGTGTTGAGGGTCACTTGGTGGGCACGCGCGAAATCAGCCAGGCGCCGGGTCTGGGCCTCATCCAGTTCACAGAGGATTTCAGCGTATTCACTGCCGTGGGGTGCTGCGGTCTTGGCCACGCTGCGCGCCAGGTGCGTAGGTTCGTCGAGCTGCGCCAGGCGTTCGCGCCAGAAGGTCTCGCCGATGGCCGGGTCCTGTTGTTGCAGCCAGGCGATATGCTGGGAAAACGCCGCGCCCACCGGCGGCAGTGCGTGGCCCTTGCAGGCTTGCAGCACTTCGTTGAGCACCAGGGCGTTGCTCCAGCCATCCATCAGGATGTGATGGCTGGTGTAGATCAAGTGCCAACGGTCCTCGGCGCTGCGCACCAATGCCACGCGCAGCAACGGCGGACGCGCCAACTCGAAGCCCTGGCGATGGTGATCGGCGGCCAATTCATCCAGCGCCGTGGCGAGGTCCTGACGCTCGCGCCAGTCATACTCGGCGAACGGCATGTCGACCTGGCGATACACCACCTGCAGCGCCTGGCCCTGGTCGTCCTGCCAGACAAAGCCGGTGCGCAGCATGTCGTGTCGTGCCAGCACCTGTGCCCAGGCGCGCTGGAATTGCGCCACATCGAGCCCCTGCACGTCGGCGCGCAATTGGCTGACGTAGACATCCTCTTCGCCCTGTTGATAGAGGCTGTGAAACAGCATGCCCTGTTGCATCGGCGACAACGGGTACAAGTCCTGCACCTCGCGTGCGGGCAGCGCCAGATCGTCCAGCTGGGATTGGGTCAGTCGGGCTAGGGTCACGTCGGCCGGTGTCAGGCCGCCCTGTTTCGGATCGACGCAATGGGCAATCAACGCCAACAGTTCATGCCGGTAATCGTCCACCAGGCCTTGAATGGTCGAGGCCTCGAACATCTGGTGGCTGAAGCCCCATTGCAGCGACAGCTCCCCGCCATACACCTGCCCTTCCACGGTCAGCCAGTTGGCCAATGGTGCTTCAGGGTCCTGGGCCTGGCCGCTGCCCTCGGGCGCCGGCACCAACAGCGCCGACTCATTGAACTGGCGGTCGAACTGGCCGAGGTAGTTGAAGGTGATGCGCGGCACGGCGAGTGCCGACAAGGCGTCGCGCGCAGCAGGCGTGCCCAGGTAGCGCAACAGGCCGTAGCCAATGCCTTTATCCGGCACCGCACGCAGTTGCTCCTTGACCGATTTGATTGCACTCGACAACTCACCACCCGCCTGCAGGCGCACCGGGAACAGGCTGGTGAACCAGCCGACGGTGCGGGTCAGGTCGACGCTGTCGAAGAGGTCTTCACGGCCATGCCCTTCGAGCTGGATCAGCGCAGCGGGCTGCTCGCTCCAACGGCTGATCACCCGCGCCAATGCTGTCAGCAGCAGGTCGTTGACCTGGGTGCGATAGGCCGCCGGGGCGTCCTGCAGGAGTTGGCGCGTCTGTTCGGCACTGAGGCGGATTTCGAGTTTGCTGCCCACGCGGTTTTGCAGGCCGCCCTGCGGGTTGTCGCAGGGCAAGTCGGCGTCCGCGGTCTGTGCCTGCCAGTAAGACAGCTGGTGATCGAGGGTCTGTGCATGGGCCTGCAACTGCTGCGCCCACACTTGGTAGGCGCTGGTCTTGGCCGGCAGCGGCGCGGCGCCGTAGGCGTGTTGCAGGTCTTCCAGCAGGATGCGCCAGGACACGCCGTCCACTACCAGGTGATGGATCACCAGCAGCAGGCGCTGGGTGCCGTCGCCCATGCTGACCAGCACGGCGCGCAGCAGCGGGCCGTGTTCAAGGTCGAGGCTGCGTTGGGCCTCGTCGCAGAGGGCAGCCAGTTCGGTTTCATCGCCAGCGCGAGATTGCCACAGCGCCGGGTCGGTGATCGGCGCGGCATGGGCTTGCTGCCAGCCCTCGGCCTGCTGCACAAAGCACAGGCGCAGCGCATCGTGATGGTTGATCACCTGGGTCAACGCCGCCTCAACGCGCGCCGGCTCCATGGTTTCGCGCGGGGTCAGCAGCAGCGACTGGTTCCAATGCTGGCGCGCCGGGATCGCCTGCTCGAAAAAGCTGTGCTGCACGGGCGTGAGGATTACCTCGCCACTGACGGGCCCCTGGTCGATGACCGTCGCGTGCTCGACGCTCGCCACCAGCGCCAGGCTGCGCACGCTCTGGTACTGGAACAGGTCGCGCGGGCTGAGACGAATCCCGGCCTGGCGCGCTCGGCTGACCACTTGGATGGAGATGATCGAATCGCCGCCCAGCTCGAAAAAGTTGTCATCCAGACCGACATGCTCGACCCCGAGCACATCGCTCCAGACGGCAGCCAGGGCTTGCTGCACAGGGTTTTCCGGGGCGGCATAAGCCTGCTGCGCGGCAGCATCCGGCACCGGCAGCGCCTTGCGGTCCAGCTTGCCGTTGGCAGTCACCGGCAACTGGGCCAGGTGGACCATATGCGTCGGCACCATGTACTCCGGCAGACTGCCGAGCAGCCAGGCCTTGAGGTCGCTGGGCGCCTCGCCTTCCAGCACCAGGTAAGCCACCAGTTGCTTGCCGCCCTGCACCAGCACGACGGCCTCACGCACGCCAGGGTGTTGCAGCAGGCGTGTCTCGATTTCACCCAGCTCGATGCGCAGGCCGCGCAGCTTGACCTGATGATCGAGGCGGCCGAGGTATTCAATCACGCCGTCGGCCCGTTGGCGCACACGGTCGCCGGTGCGGTACAGGCGTGCGCCATCGCCAAACGGACTCGGCACAAAACGCTCGGCGGTCAATGCCGGTCGCCGGTGATAACTGCGCGCCAGCCCGGTGCCGCCCAGGTACAACTCGCCGCATACACCGGCAGGGACCGGGTTGAGCTGGGCGTCGAGTACGTAGGTGCCGAGGTTGGCAATCGGGCGGCCGATGGGCACGCTGTCGGCACCTTCGTCGACGCAGGTCCAGTGGGTCACGTCGATGGCCGCTTCGGTGGGGCCATACAGGTTGAACAGACCGGCATGCGGCAGCTTGGCGAACACCTGGACCTGTGCGTCCAGCGGCAAGGCTTCACCGCTGCAGACGATGCGCTTGAGGCCGGTGCAGGCCTGCACGCCCGGTTCATGGATGAATGCCTGGAGCATCGACGGCACGAAGTGCAAGGTGGTGATCGCGTGCCGGCCGATGGTCTCGATCAAACGTGCGGGCTCGCGATGCTCACCCGGAGCAGCCACCACCAGGCGCGCACCGGTCATCAGCGGCCAGAAGAACTCCCAGACCGACACGTCAAAGCTGAACGGGGTTTTCTGCAGCACCGCATCAGTGGCCCCCAGCCCGTAGGCCTGCTGCATCCAGCCCATGCGGTTGACCAACGCTCGATGGCTGTTGCCGGCCCCCTTGGGCTTGCCGGTGGAACCGGAGGTGTAGATAACGTAGGCGAGGTTCAAGGCGTGGATGGCCACGCCGGGCGATTCGCTGCTGTAGCCGTCGAGCCATAGCGCAGGTTGGTCCAGGGCAATCACGCGGATACCGGCGGCGGGCAGCGATGCCAGCAGGCGCTGCTGGCTGAGCAGCAACTGAATGCCGCTGTCTTCGATCATGTAGGCCAGGCGTTCCTGCGGGTATTCGGGGTCGAGCGGCACGTAGGCGCCGCCGGCCTTGAGAATCGCCAGCAGGCCGACCACCATCTCGATCGAGCGCTCGACGCAGATCCCCACCAACACATCGGGGCCGACGCCCTGCTCGCGCAAGGCATGCGCGAGCCGGTTGGCGCGGGCGTCGAGTTCGGCGTAGGTCAGCGTGGTCGTGCCGAACACCAGCGCCGGCGCGTCGGGGGTAGCCTGCACCTGGTCTTCGATCAGCTGATGGATGCCGCGCTCGGTCGGGTAGGTTGCGGCGGTGTTATTCCAGGCGTGCACCAGGATCTGTTGCTCATCGGCAGCCAGCATCGGCAATTCGCCGATGCGCTGCTCGCCATCGGTGACCATCGCCTGCAGCAGGCGGGTCCAGTGGCGGGCCATGCGCTCGATGGACGGCGCGTCGAACAGGTCGTTGGCGTAGGTCAAGGCGGCGTGCAGGGTGCCGGACTTTTCATAGGTGTCGAGGGTCAGGTCGAACTGGGTGGTGCGCCCCTGCCACTCCACCAAGGCCAGTTCCAGGCCGGAGGCGGTGCTGACCGAGGCGATGTCGGCCACCACCGGCTGGTGGTTGTACATCACCTGGAACAAGGGGGTATGGCTCAGGCTGCGCTCGATCTTGAGGGCTTCCACCAGGCGTTCGAAAGGCAACTCCTGATGCGCCTGGGCGCCCAGGGCATGCTCCTTGATGCCTTGCAGCAGCTCGGTGACGCGGGTTTGCCCGGTGAGTTCGGTGCGCAGGACCTGGGTGTTGACGAAGAAGCCGATCAGCCCTTCGACTTCAGTGCGGTTACGGTTGGCAATCGGCACGCCGACGCGGATATCACCCTGACCGGTGTAGCGATGCAGGAGCACATTGAACGCGCCGAGCAACAGCATGAACAAGGTGACGTTGTGTTTTTGCGCACAACTGCGCAGTTGCGCGGCGAGCGCCGGGTCAATCGCGAAGTTATGCCGCGTGCCCTGGTAGCTGGGCATGGCCGGGCGGGCGTGGTCGGTCGGCAGTTCCAGCACCGGGTGCTCATCGCCCAGGCGCGCCTGCCAGTACTCCAGCTGGCGGGCCTGCTCCCCGGCTTCCAGCCAGCGGCGTTGCCACAGGGCATAGTCGCTGTACTGGATCGGCAGTGCCAGCAACTGCGGCACCTCGTTGCGCTCATGGGCGTCGTAGCAGCGGATGAACTCGTCGATCAGCACGTTCATCGACCAGCCGTCGGAGACGATGTGGTGCAGGGTCAGCAGCAGCACGTGTTCCTGCGCATCAAGCTTGAGCAGTTGCACACGCAGCAGCGGGCCGTGCTCCAGGTCGAACGGCAGCAGCGACTGGTGGGTCGCCGCTTCATTGACGGCCTGCTCGCGTTCGGCGACGGCCAGCGTGCTCAGGTCCAGCTGTTCGATGGCCAGTGACGGCTGCACCGCCACCTGCAACAGGCGCTCATCGGCCTGGCGCTGGAACACGGTGCGCAGGGTTTCATGGCGCGCGACCAGGCTGGCAAACGCCTGCTGCATCGCGTCCAGGTTCAACGCACCCTTGAGCCGCACCGCGCCCGGCAGGTTGTAGGCGCCGCTGCCCGGGTCCAACTGCCACAGGAACCACATGCGTTGCTGCGCGTAGGACAGCGCATCGCGATCCTCTACCTCGACCCCGGCCGGAATCGGAAACCGCGAAAAATCCACTCCTTCTTTCTGCAGTGCCTGCAGGAATAGCTGGCGCTTTTCCAGGGGCAACCCGATAAACCGGCGAGCAAGTTTCAAGGAGTCTTCAGCATTCATTTCTTGGAGTCCGGAGCAATAGGCAGGAAGCACAAAGGCACGTCGTCCCTATAAAACGAACCGCAAAGGGAAAAATTAGCGAGGGGATGGGAGGCGACCCGGTGGGCTGACCGGGCCTCTAGGTATTGAGACGGCGCAGGTGCACCGCCTCACGTGCCAACCGGCGTGCCTGTTGATCCAACGCAAGAATATCGTCCAGGCTACAGCCTCCCGGCAGCTCTATACGCTGCAAGGTCTGCTCGATGACGGACGGAATATGCGTGTAGCGTATCCGTTTTCCTAAAAATGCCTCGACCGCCACTTCATTCGCCGCGTTCAGCGCGGCACTGGCCTGAGTGCCTGCAGCCAAGGCTTGCAAGGCCAGGCCAAGACAGGGAAAGCGTTGCACGTCTGGGTGTTCGAATGTCAGCCCGCCGACCTTGGTCAAGTCCAGAGGCAGGACGCCAGACTCGATCCGCAGTGGGTAGGCCAGGGCATGCGCGACCGGCATTCGCATGTCGGGGTTGCCGAGTTGCGCCATCACTGATTGATCGCGAAAGACCACCATGGAATGCACCACGCTTTGTGGATGAATCAAGGCTTCAATGCGATCGGCAGGCAGGTTGAACAACCAATGGGCCTCAATGATCTCCAGGCCCTTGTTCATCATGGTCGCGCAATCCACGGAAATCTTGCGCCCCATGGACCAGTTAGGATGGGCGCAGGCCTGGTCGGGGGTCACTTCGTGCAAGCTATCGACCGGCCGATCCCTGAATGGCCCGCCGGAAGCCGTGAGTATCAAGCGGTCAACGCCGTCAAGTGCTCCCTGGCAACCCTGCAGGCATTGAAAGATCGCATTGTGCTCACTGTCCAACGGAATCACGGTGGCCCCGGCGCTGGCAGCCGTTTCGATAAACAAGGCGCCCGACATGACCAATGCTTCCTTGTTGGCCAGGAGGATTTTCTTGCCCGCCCGCGCGGCGCTCAAGGTAGGCAATAAACCCGCGCCTCCGACAATGGCCGCGACGACCGTCTCACAGGTAGATTCCCGAGCTGCGGCACACAGCGCGTCCTCACCACACAGCACTTCTGTGGGCACATTGGCCGCCAACAAATGAGCCTGCAGTTCGATGGCGTGCTGCGGTTCGCTGACCACCGCTATCGCGGGCCGAAATTGCAGGCACTGTCGGTACAATTTTTCGATGCGCCTATGCGCCGTAAGACCTTGTACCTGGAATGCCTCGGGGTGACGCGCGACTACATCCAGAACACTGTCGCCGACCGACCCGGTAGAACCGAGAACGAGCAGGCGCTGCCTCATGATGACGGTATCCTCTTCGCAAAAACCTGATGGAAACAAGCGTAGCAACTGAACCTGTACTTATTCGTCATGCGTCCATATTGACTGGCGATAAAATGCCAAGCATTTACTTATAAATAGCGCGAATATGATTTTTCTCTAGCTCCGCCATTCCAAATAAAACTATTCATATAGTTTGCACGCCAGCGTAAAACTCATACATTAATCTCTCGCACTCTTTACTGCTGCCAAGCTGTTTGGTCCGTCGTACTTGTCCAATGGCATAGACCTGATGGAATCTTGCCATGAACGCGCCGAGACGACTGCAGATCCCTATTTTCCACTGGCCGTGGCCAGCCCGCTGCTCACCCCATGCGCGGTTATTGGACCAGCCTGTGACCGGCTGGGTTGACGACGTAGTATTTGATCAGCCACATCCGCCTGCCCCGCAAACGCTCGCTGCCGTGACTGCGATCTTTGATGTCCTGGAACAGGCGGCGGCGAGCACTACCACGTTTTTTGCCGAGCCTGCCTGGCGCGACGTCTGCCGCCAATTCAAACAGTTCCTTGGGGTCAAGCGCCTGCAGCATTTTTCCCATGGCATCCGCATGATGTATGGCAGTACCGCCTTGTTGTTAGTTGGGTATTTACATGCGCTGCCGCTGAGTGTTTCGCACTATGAAACGCTGCGCCGCTACCGTATCGGCCTTATTCCAAGCTTTGAGTTATCAGGCATTCGTGCCGATCTACAGCTTCGCGATCGCGATCGCTATTCGCCCGCCGTGCAGCAATTGAACGCCCATGCCAACAACATCATTAGTTGGAGTAATGATAGGTACAGCCTGGGTGACGAACTGGAACAACGAGGACGTTATGAAAATATCGTTATCGCCTATGCCAGCCAAGGTTGCACATTGCAAGAGGCGATCTCGCGTGTGTCCGATCGAATGCGCAATGAGTTTGCCCACTTCAGCGCCCTGTGCACGTTACTCTCCCAACGCAATAGCGCACCGTTGAACGCCTATATGAGGGACCTGCAAACCTGGATCGTGGGCCATCAACTCTGGATGCAAGATGATACCGCGCGTTACTTGACGACATTGACCAACAATGCGTGGGACCACTATGCGGTGGATTTTGAATACCCTCCTCCGCCCCTCGTAAACGTCAGCAACTTATAGCGGGGCTCCATTATGTTCGAACTCCTCGGCTCCCTCGACAGCCCGGCCCGCCTGCGCACTTTACATTCCGCTGCCTTGGGGCCATTAGCGGACGAACTGCGGGCGTTCATCCTGCACAGCGTAAGCACGACGGGCGGCCATCTTTCAGCCAACCTTGGCACCGTCGAACTGACCATCGCCCTGCACTATGTGTTCAACACGCCACATGACCGCATCATCTGGGACGTCGGCCACCAGGCCTATGCACACAAGATTCTCACCGGGCGCCGCGAGGAGATGGGCGGGATTCGTCAGTTAGGCGGCATTTCGGGATTTCCGCGCCGCTGTGAGTCGACCTATGACTGTTTCGGCACCGCGCACTCGAGTACCTCGATCTCGGCCGCCCTGGGCATGGCATTGGCCGCTCGCAACCTGGCACAGCGACGCCACTGCATCGCAGTGATCGGCGACGGTGCGCTCAGCGGCGGCATGGCCTTCGAGGCGCTGAACAATGCGGGCCTGTACGGCAACTTGCCGTTCCTGGTGATTCTCAACGACAACGACATGTCGATCTCTCCCTCGGTGGGTATGTTACGTGAGCATCTGGGTGCCTTGACGTCACACCAGGTCAGTCGCGATGCCAGCCTGTTCAAGGCGATGGGCCTGGCCTACAGCGGGCCAATCGACGGGCATGACCTGGGTGAGTTGGTGCGGGCACTGAATATCGTCAAGGACCGACGCGGGCCGCAGCTGCTGCATATCGTCACCGAAAAAGGCCACGGCTACTCACCCGCCGCCGCCAACCCGGTGCTGTACCACGGGCCGGGCAAATTTGATCCTATCGAAGGTATTCGCGCCGCCCCTGCCGGTGCGCTCACTTATACCCAGGTGTTCGGGCAATGGCTGGCGGACGAAGCCGAGCGCGACCCACGGGTGATTGCGATCACGCCAGCCATGCGCGAAGGCTCAGGGCTCGTCGCGTTCGAGCAGCGGTTTGCCGAGCGTTATTTCGATGTCGGGATCGCCGAGCAGCACGCCCTGACCTTTGCTGCCGGCCTCGCAGCCGGAGGCATGAAGCCGGTGGTGGCCATCTACTCGACCTTCCTGCAACGCGGTTATGACCAACTGATCCATGACATTGCCCTGCAGCAACTGCCAGTGGTATTCGCCATCGACCGCGCCGGAATTGTCGGGGCCGATGGGGCGACCCACATGGGCGCCTTCGATATCGCCTATTTGCGCTGCATCCCTCATCTCATCGTAATGGCGCCGGCTGACGAGCAGGAATGTCGGCAGATGCTGCACACCGCCATACAGCAGCCAGGTCCGTGCGCGGTGCGTTATCCACGAGGCTCGGGCAGCGGTATCGTTCCTTCATCCGAGCTGACCGAACTCGCGGTGGGTAAAGGCGAGATCCGCCGCGTCTGCAGGCAACCCTGCGGGACACGCGTCGCCATCCTGGCTTTCGGCTCAATGACGCAAAGGGCGATGGAAGCCGCAGAGCTGCTCGACGTCACAGTGGCGAACATGCGCTTTATCAAACCCCTGGATCGCCACCTGATCCAGACGCTTGCACTTGAACATGACTGGTTGGTGACGGTTGAAGAAGGCTGCATCATGGGCGGTGCAGGCTCGGCCTGCCTGGAATACCTGGCCAGCCAAAATCTGCACCCTGCGCTGCTGCAACTGGGCTTGCCCGACCAATTTGTCGAACACGGCACGCCCGAGCAGCTACTGAGCCAATGCGGCCTCGACGCTGCGGGCATCGTCCGTTCAATCCACCAATTCGCCGACGAGCGACAACTGGGCTGCCCATCCCCCAGCGCGGCCACGGCCTACCAGGCGAGTGCGTGAACATGAACATCATCCTGGCTCAATCAAGGGGTTTCTGTGCCGGCGTCGTGCGGGCCATCGACACGGTCGAGCAAGCCTTGGCGCAATTCGGCGTACCGGTCTACGTGCGTCATGAAATCGTGCATAACCGCCATGTGGTACAGACACTGCGCGATCAGGGTGCAATCTTCGTCGACGAACTGGACCAGGTGCCGCTCGGCGCCGTGACCATTTTCAGCGCACACGGGGTGACGCGTGAAGTGGAAGACCAGGCTTCAGACCGTCACCTTCGTGTGCTCGACGCGACTTGCCCGTTGGTGAGCAAAGTCCATCACCATGGGCGCCATTACGCCGCGAAAGGCCATCAACTGATCCTCATCGGCGAGCCCGGGCACCCGGAAGTCATTGGCATCCTGGGCCAGGTTGATACACCGATCACGCTGATCCAGACCGTTGAACAGGTCCAGGCCCTGACGTTTGCGACCGACACTCCCCTGGCCTATCTCACCCAAACCACCTTGAGTGTCGATGACACCCGTCACGTGATCGCAGCCCTGACGCAGCGCTATCCCCACATTATCGGTCCCTCCAGCCGCGACATCTGCTATGCCGTACAGAACCGACAGCAGGCGGTGCGTGAGCTGTGTACCCAGGTAGATAGGTTGCTGGTGGTGGGCAGCGCCAACAGCGCAAACGCCGTGACCTTGCGCAAACTGGCCAGCGACAGTGGTACGCCCAGCTACCTGGTGGCCGACGGCAGTGACGTGGATATTCGCTGGTTTACGCCACACATGACCGTCGGAATCAGCGCCGGCGCGTCAACGCCAGAGGCTTCGGTACAGGACGTTATTGCAGCCCTGGCACGGATCGCCCCGCTGCACATTCAGACGCTGGCGGGCCGTGAGGAGCGTGTGCAGTTTCAACCGCCCCTCGGGTTGATTGCCCGGCAATAAGCCAAAGGAGCCTGCGCCATGAACACCCCCATTGCGCGGCGCATCACGCGCCAGGTACACGTCGGGACTGTGCGCCTGGGCGGCGACGCGCCGATTGTGATCCAAGCCATGACCAATACGGATACTGCCGACGCCGAGGCGACGGCGACCCAGGTGGAGAGCCTGGCGCGGGCCGGCGCGGAACTGGTACGTATCACCGTCAACAGCCACGAAGCCGCCGCACAGGTGGCGAACATCCGCGAACGACTGGACCGACGCATGATCGACGTGCCCTTGGTGGGCGACTTTCATTTCAATGGCCATCGCCTGCTCGCCACTTACCCCGAATGTGCCCAGGCCCTGGCCAAATACCGGATCAACCCCGGCAATGTCGGCAAGGGCGCACGCCGCGATGAACAGTTCTGCCAGATGATCGAGGTCGCCTGTCGCTACAACAAACCGGTGCGCATCGGGGTCAACTGGGGCAGCCTCGACCCTGACCTGCTGGCGCGCATGATGGATGCCAATGCTGTCCTCCCCGCGCCATTGGCGGCCGATGCGGTGATGCGCGAGGCGCTGGTGGTCTCGGCGCTGGACAATGCCCAACGGGCCATCGAGGTCGGGTTACCGACGGACCATATCGTGTTATCGGCCAAGGTCAGCCATGTGCAGGACCTGATAGCGGTTTACCGCAACCTGGCAGCGCGCTGCGATTTCCCCCTGCACCTGGGGCTGACCGAAGCCGGGATGGGTTCCAAAGGCATCGTCGCGTCAACGGCTGCCCTGGCCGTGCTGCTGCAGGAAGGCATCGGCGACACCCTGCGAATTTCCCTCACCCCGGATCCCGGCGGCGAGCGCGCCAAAGAAGTCCAGGTGGCCCAGCAGATCCTGCAAACCATGGGCTTGCGCGCCTTTACTCCGCAGGTGGTGGCGTGCCCGGGCTGCGGGCGTACCACCAGCGTGTTCTTCCAGGCGCTGGCGCAGCGAATCGAAGGCTTCCTGAGGGAGCAAACGCCGCACTGGCGCGCAAGCTACCCCGGCGTCGAGCAAATGCAGGTCGCGGTCATGGGCTGTGTGGTGAACGGTCCCGGGGAAAGCCAGTTGGCGGACATCGGCATCTCATTACCCGGCGCCGGAGAGCATCCTTCGGCGCCCGTGTATATGGACGGCAAACGGGTGATGACACTCAAAGGGCAGACCATCGCCGAAGACTTTATCCGCCTGCTGGACGCCTACGTCGCGGCACGCTACGGCCACCAACCAGAGGCGCAGCTCACGCTCAGCGCGCTGATAGACGGCGATCCGGCACAGGTGCAGAGCCTGACCCTGCCGTAAACCCTGAACCTGAGGACACCGCAATGCCGGACTCGCCCCTGATCGTCCCGAAGCTGCATTGCCCTGAGCCCACACGCGTCGATGAACAGCTCGCGCGACAGGTCGACGACTTGCTGCTGCCCTGGATAGACCGGATGGGTATTTTTACAGGCCAAATGGCAAAGGTCCACGCAACCGGTTTCGGACGCTTCGCCATGCTTTGCCATCCCGATACGGACGCCCCCGAACGATTACTGCTGGTCGCCCAAGCCTTCGCTGCGCTGATCTCGCTGGACGATCAGTACTGTTACGACGAATTGAGCGGCACCGTCCCGCAGCCGCTGGGGCCGCGCCTGTTATTGGCCCTGGCGGCGGTAGAGCCTGTCCGCTTGACTGCCCCCTACAGTGCGACGCTGGCACACGCCCTGGCGTCGGACGCCGTCACGCGAGCGCTGCAAGATTGCATGGTTCATCTGGTATCACTGGCGAGCCCCTCCCAGGCAGCCCGTGTCCGGTATGAACTGGCAGTCCTGTTCGTGGCGATGAATGCTGAAGCCACGTGGCGCACCGCACAGGTGCCCACGCTTACCTGGGAGTATCTCGTGCAGCGCCAGGGCAACAGCTTTATGCCGTTCACGGCACTGATAGATGTGGTAGCGGGCTATGAATTGAACGCCAATATCTATGCCAGCGCACCGGTGCGCCAAATCATCACCTTGGTGTCCTGCGCGGCGACTCTGGTCAACGACCTGTATTCAACGGCCAGGGAACAAGTGACCGGCGAAGCGTTTAATCTGCCGACCTTGTTGGCGGACGAGCACCACTGCTCTCTTCAGGACGCCATGTGCATGGCCGCGATGATCCATGATGACCTCGTGCGAACCTACGAGGCTCAAGAGTACAAGCTGCTCAAAGACGCCTCGCCCGCGCTGAAGCGTTTTTTGCGCGGGCTCAAGGCGTGGATGGCAGGGAGTCGGGAATGGCATCAACGCAGCGGCCGCTATCAGGTATGAGAGTCGATGGCGATCGCCCTACGCAACCAGGGTCAGATAATAGTTGTCCTTGAGGTCTTGCTTGAATTCAAGGCGCTGCAACAATGCCTTGAACCGGCGGGCCTGCCCCAAGGTTTCGCCCTGCGCGGCTTGATAACGCGCGATTTGATTGTCCACCTCGTCCATATCGCTCAGCATTTTCTGGAACGTGTCGTCCATCTCCTGCAACGCCTGGTCAAATACCCCCTGCTGACCATAGGCACGGATGATTTCGCGCTTTTCTTCGTCAGAACGAATGCGTTTGGCCAGGGTCTTGCCCGCCAGCAGCATCAGATAGGATTTGGGGCCGCTGTCGAGATCCGGCGCAAAGCCTTTTTTCTCGAACCAGGGTATATGGTTCATGTCGCAGTAGTCGTTTTGGAATCGGTAATACAGCGACAGCGTCAACAACAGCGAGCGCAGTGGCTGATACACGGCCATCGGCAGGGGCTTCAGAACCTGGAATGCATCCAGGATCAATAAAAACAAACAGCCGGTATTGGCTTCGGAAATAAGCCGGTATTCCTCCCGCGTCGGCAAGCGTTTGCCTGAATTGATTTTCACGTCCAGGCATTGGCCGATATGCATCCGTTCCAGACTTTCAAGGCCAACGCGGACCAGATCGACATTACGGGTTCCCGCCAAAGCCTGCAGGCCTGCCAGGTATCCGTACATGCCCGAGATCAGCGCAACCGGGATGCCAAACTTTACCCACGCCGCAGGGGCCCCTCTTCTGACCTCATCCTCATCGATAATATCGTCATGCATCAGGCAGGAGTCATTAAAGTTTTCCGCCACCGTCCATACGATAGCGACAATATCGCCACTGACCCCATACAGCTCTGCCAATGCCTCGGTCATTTCAATGCGAACTTTCTTGCCCGGCTGGTTTTCCTGGTAATCAAAGGGACGTTTCCACGCCGTTCGGGTTTCGGAATAAAGTTGACTCGCGAAAGACTCAGTACTCTCAGGAAGCTGTTTCATCACTCATCCTCACTTAAAAACGTTTAACCGCGCTTCCTGTCGGTTACTACTTCCTATCCACTGAGAATAGTCGACAAACAATGGATGGGTAACGTTGAGCACTCACCGTTTTATTGATTGATGCGGGCCGTTATCCACGTCTTATCGAATTGCGTGAACGTCTAGCCGCCGAAACCCCAACACCGCTGAGCCCAGCACCACCGCCCCCGCCGCCAGTGCCACCCAGAACCCACTGGCCGCGCCGGAGTGGTCGATCATCCAGCCGGAGCTGGCGGCGCCGATGGCCACGCCGATGCTCAGGCCGGTGATCAGCCAGGTCATGCCTTCGGTGAGGCGGCTGGGGGGGACGATTTGTTCTACCAGCGCCATGGACACAATCAGCGTCGGGGCGAAGAACAGACCGGAGATGAAGATTGCCACGGCAAGGCCGGGGATGTTGGTCACCAGCAGCAACGGCAAGGTGGTCAGCGCCGTGGCTACGCCGCAGTACAGGAACTGGCGGGGCAACGGCGCCTTGAGCTTGAGGGTACCGAACGCCAGCCCGGCCAGGCATGAGCCGATGGCATACACCGACAGCACGATACTCGCCGCCGCCGGCTGGCCCTGCTGTTGGGCGAAGGCCACGCTGACCACATCGACCACGCCGACAATCACGCCCATGGCCAGCAGCAGGATCATCAGGATCAATACCGAAGGCGACGCGATCAGCCAGCGGCCGTGATGATCGTGGTGTTCGTGTACCGGCGGTTCGGTCTCGCGCTGCAGCACGAACGTGGTAACGCCTACGGCCAGCAAGAGCGCCGCGACCAACGGCCCGGCTTCCGGGAACAGCACCACACTGAGGCCCACCGAAATCGGCGGGCCGATGATAAAGCACACCTCGTCAAGCACCGACTCCAGGGCAAACGCGGTTTGCAACTGGGGCTGGCCGCGGTACAACTCGGTCCAGCGTGCCCGCACCATCGCCGACATATTCGGCATGCAGCCGGCCAGGGCCGCGCACACGAACAGCGTCCAGTTCGGCGCCTGCAAGCGGGTGCACAGCAACAACAGCAGCAACGCCCCGCCACCGATCAACGCGGCGACCGGCAGCACCCGACCCTGGCTGTAGCGGTCGACCAGGCGCGACACCTGCGGCGCGCAAAACGCCGTCGCCAGGGCAAATATCGCCGCCACCGAGCCGGCCAGGCCGTAGCCGCCGTGCACCTGCGAGAGCATGGTGATCAGGCCGATGCCCGCCATTGACACCGGCATGCGCGCCAACATGCCCGCGAGTACAAAAGCCCGGGCGCCGGGGACCTGGAACAACTCGGCGTAGGGGTTTGCCATCCTGCTCTACCTCTTCCTGAATGCCCTGCAACTTGCTATCTGCAATGATCAAGGCAAAATACATACGGTGCGTATGTGACAAAGCATGCGTAACATACGCAGCGTACGTCAATCCTTCACTTGCCGATTGCGAGCCCAATCCATGAGCCGAGCCCGTGCTGAAATAATCGAAGACACCCGCGCCCGGCTGATCGCCAGCGCGCGCCTTGCCTTCGCCACCCAAGGCTACGCGAATACCTCGATGGACGACTTTACCGCCCGCGCGGGCCTGACGCGCGGGGCGTTGTATCACCACTTTGGCGATAAAAAGGGCCTGTTGGCGGCGGTCGTTGCCCAGCTCGACAGCGAGATGGACGCCCACTTGCAGCGCCTCAGTGACGAAGCTTCGGACCCCTGGTCGGGCTTTTGCGAACGCTGCCGCGCGTATTTGCGCATGGCCCAGGACGCGGAGATCCAGCGCATCGTACTGCAGGATGCGCCGGCCGTATTGGGTGACACCGGCTCCCAGCAGCACTGTGTGGAATCCCTGCGTCAACGGCTCGACGCCTTGATGCACAGCGGTGTGATCCCGCAGGCACCGAGCGCCGCGCTGGCGCAGTTGATCAATGGCAGCCTGGTCAACACCGCGCTGTGGATCGCCCGGGATGCACACCCGGGCGAGCGCCTCGAAGAAGGCCTGCAGAGCCTGGAACTGCTGTTGCGCGGCTTGAAGCAATAAACCGCGCTAGACCAGCCGCTTGATCTGCTTGTGCCGCCACACCAACCGGTAATACGCGGTCTGCAAGCCCAACATCGCCAGGTAGGTCACCGGAAACGCCATCCACACGCCTTCCAGCCCGAAGTGGGCGTTGAGCAGGTAGGCCATCGGCAACTCGACGCACAGCACGCAGAAAATCGAGATGACCACCGGCATCAGCACCACGCCGCTGGCGCGCATAATCCCGCCGATCACCGCCTGGAAACCGAATACCAGGATGCTCCACAACATGATGTGCAACAGGTGCTCGGCATTTGCCCGCGCCGCGTCGTCGGTGATGAACAAACCGAGCAACCAGTGCGACAGGACGTAACCCAGCACAATCAGGCCACCGGTGAGGCAGGTGTTGATCAGCAGCCCGGTGCGCAAGATCGGCCCGATACGCTCCAGGCGACCGGCGCCAATCGCCTGGGCACCGAGGATCGAGGCAGTGATGGCAATCGACAGCGCCGGGAACTGCACGTAGTTGACGATTTGCGTCACCGCGCCATAGGCCGCCGTCGCCTGCGAACCATGGCTGTTGACCAGGGCAAGAATGACCAACTCCGACAGCGATAACACCACCATCTGCAGGCCGGTAGGCAGGCCGATGCGCAGGACCTTGGCCAAAATCGCGCGGTCCAGGCGCAAGGCCGCCAGCAGTTCACGGTCCGGCGCCATCACGTGATGTTTATGCCGCAGGCGCAGGATCAGGAACAGCATCGCCGCGGCGTTGCCCACCAGGCCGGCGTACACCGCACTCTGGATGCCGAGGGGCGGCAGGCCGATCCAGCCGCGAATCAGCGCCGGGGTCAGCAGCAGGCCGACCAGGGTCGAGACCATCAGCGCCAACAACGGCGAGATCGTGTCGCTGACCCCGCGCAACAGCTGGGTGTACAGGATGAACACCAGCAACAGCGGCATGATCAACATCATCATCTGGGCGTAGCCCACCGCGTCGTCGAGCACATCCACCGGGGTGCCCAAGGCTTGCAACGCCGGGCGGGCGAACAGGCTGCCCAGCACCGCCGCGACCAGCCCCACCAACGCGCCCAGCGTCAGGGTGGCACCGGTGATCGCCTTGACCATGCCGGTTTCCTGGGCGCCCCAGGCCTGGCCAATCAATACGGAGGCGCCCGCCCCCAGGCCAATCACCAGGGCAATGAAGAAGAACACGATGGGGAACATCCCCGACACCGCCGCCAGCGCCTGGGTGCCGAGCATTTGCCCGACATAGATACCATTGAGCGTGCCGGAAAAACTCTGCAGGAAGTTGGACAGCACCATCGGTGCCAGAAAGATCAGGTAGACCTGCCACAGCGGGCGTTGCATGGGGCTTTGCATGAAAAACGGGGCCTCGAAGAGCGAAAGCGTCCGAGGGTTATACCGTAATTGGATCCCAGCTTCCCGTGGTTTATCCGCCGCTGCACGCAACCACCAGGCAACCCTGGTGAAGCGTCGCATGCAGGTGCCGGGCTTCGCCGCGCAATACACACTCGGCAATCGCCGGCTCCAATTCGACACGCAGCCTGCGCGCCAATGCCCGCGCGCCAAAACGCACATCATGCTCGCGACACAACCACGCCCGCGCCTGTGCATCCACGCTCAGTGAGCGCTGCTGCGCCGCGAGGCGTTGATTGAGTTTGTTCAACTCCACGTCCAGCAAAGCCTCCAACCACTGGGCGTCGATGGGCTCGAACACCAGGATGCGGTCGATGCGATTGAGAAACTCCGGCTCGAAATGCCCGTGCAGTGCCTCTTCGAGCACCGCCGCCTCGCCACGCGCAAACACCCGCAGCACCCGCCGCCAGCCCTGGGCAAAGCGCTGGCGATGCCGGCGCGCCTGTTGCGCGCCGATGTTGCTGGTCATGAAGATCAGGCTGTTGCGAAAGTCCAGGGTGCGCGTGCCGCCGGCCAGGGTCAGCTGGCCGTTTTCGAGAATGCCGAGCAGGCTGCGCACGACTTCCTGGCTGGCCTTTTCCAATTCGTCGAACAGCACGATGCCGGGTCGACTGTAGGTGCCCTGAATCAATTCACTGTTGAACAGGCTGATGCCTTCCTTGCTACCCACATAGCCCGGCGGTGCGCCAGTCAGTGCGGCGGCGTAATGCTCCTGGGCCAGGGTGTGCATGTCGATGCGGCAAAAACCGTCGGCGCGCCCGTGCAGCGCCTGGGCCAGCAGGCGCACGATTTCGGTCTTGCCGACCCCGGTCGGCCCCATGAACAGGTTGACGCTGAGCGGCCGGTCACGCTCGCCGATGTCGGCCTTGACCACCTTGAGCAAGCTTTCCACCTGGGCCAGCGCCGCCTGCTGGCCGACGATCCGGCTGCGCAGCAACGTCATGACCTGGGCCGGTTCGAAGGTAAAACGCATGCCCTACCCCTGCGTCTGCTCTTTACCGCCATGGGGCAATTGCCCCACCGGGCATTCGGCGACACCCACCGTGCCGCGGGTGATTTTCTCCACGTTCTCCTGGGCTTTTTGCGCGTCCAGCACCCAGGTGCGGTAGAACTCGAACGGGCAGTCGGCCACGCCCTTGTCGCCATCGCCCGAGGCGTGCATGCCGGTGTAGCCGCGGTGCAACAGCTTGAACAGGTGGTTCTGCGACTGGTCATTGGCCCGCGCATCGCGGATCTGCGAAACCGACAGCTGGGCGTACTGGATGCCCATCTCCTCCTCGCCGCACTCGCCCAGGGTGCGCCCGTCGAAACCGATGATCGCCGAGTGGCCGAAGTACGAATACACCCCGTCGAACCCTGCCGCATTCGCCACCGCCACATAGCAGTTGTTGGCCCAGGCCATGCTCTTGGACATCTGCACCTGTTGCTCCTTGGCCGGGTACATATAGCCCTGGCAACGCACGATCAACTCCGCGCCCTTCATTGCACAATCGCGCCAGATCTCCGGGTAGTTGCCGTCGTCGCAGATGATCAGGCTGATCTGCATGCCCTTGGGGCCTTCGCACACATAAGTGCGATCGCCCGGATACCAGCCCTCGATGGGGCACCAGGGAATGCACTTGCGATAGCGCTGCACGATCTCGCCGAGATTATTGATCAGCACGAGGGTGTTGTAGGGCGCCTTGTGCGGATGCTCCTCGTGGCGCTCGCCGGTCAGAGAGAACACGCCCCAGGTGTTGGCCTGGCGGCACGCCGCCGAGAAAATCGCGGTCTCCTCACCGGGGATGCTTGCGGCGGTAGCCATCATCTCGTCGTGGTCGTACATGATGCCCATGGTGCTGTATTCCGGGAACACCACCAGGTCCATGCCCGGCAGGCCCTGTTTCATGCCGACAATGATGTCGGCGATCTTCCTGGCGTTGTCGATGACGTCGGCCTTGCTGTGCAGGCGCGGCATCTTGTAGTTCACCACCGCTACACCGACGGTGTCCGGGCTGCTGGAAATGTCGCCATGGCGCATTGCAACTCTCCTAGTGACTGATCATCCACGGCCGGGGGCCGGTCTTGGTCTTGAGGCCCAGCGGGTTGGCCTTGCTCGGCAGCACCGCCTTACTGGTGCCGCAGCAACTGCAACCCGCCGGGTGCCGGCGACTTTCCTGGTATTCGCCGACAGTCTGCGGCGCGTGGGCGCTGCGTTCGTTGCCGGCGATGGCCTTGCGTTGGTTGGCCGACAGCGTTTGCAGGGCCGGCGCCGACACCAACAGCTGCCCGCCGGGCCCGGCACAGTACGGGCACTGGCTGGGCGCGTGGCGCTGGGCGATCGGCCGCAGCTGGGTGAAGGTGCCGCACGTGTCGCAGGCGTATTCGTAGGTCGGCATGGCTACAGGTCCGGGGCGATGGGCAGGTCGATGCTGCCGTCGAGGAAGCGCGTCGGGCCGTTGGCGTTTGGGTTGATATCGAACTCGAAGATCTCCGTGGGCAACCACAGGGTCGCGCAGGCATTCGGGATGTCGACCACGCCGCTGATGTGTCCCTGCACCGGCGCCGAACCGAGCAGCGCATAGCCCTGGGCCGGCGAGTAGCCGAACTTGGTCAGGTAGTTGATCGCATTCAGGCACGCCTGGCGGTAGGCGACGTTGACGTCCAGGTAGTGCTGCTGGCCCTGCTCGTCGACCGAGATGCCTTCGAAGATCAGGTAGTTCTTGTAGTTCGGCGTGATCGGGCTCGGCTTGAAGACCGGGTTCTTGATGCCGTACTTGGCCATGCCGCCCTTGATCAGCTCGACTTTCATGTGCACCCAGCCGGCCATTTCGATGGCGCCGCAGAAGGTGATTTCGCCGTCGCCCTGGCTGAAGTGCAAGTCCCCCACCGACAGCCCGGCGCCGTTGACGTAGACCGGGAAGAAGATCTTCGAGCCGCGTGACAGATCCTTGATATCGCAGTTACCACCATGTTCGCGCGGCGGCACCGTGCGAGCACCGGTGGTGGCGGCATCGTCACGGGCCTGGCCCTTGAGCTTGCCCATATGGGCGGTGGCGGCCAGCGGTGCGTTGGCCAGCGGTGGCACGCGGGTCGGGTTGGTGTCGATCAGTTCCTGCTCGCGGCGGTTCCAGTCGGCGAGCATCACCGGGTCAGGCAGGCAGCCGATCAGGCCGGGGTGGATCAGGCCGGCGAAATTCACCCCCGGAATGTGCCGCGAGCTGGTGAACATGCCCTTGAAATCCCAGATGGCTTTTTGTGCGCTGGGGAAGTGATCGGTGAGGAAACCGCCGCCGTTCTGGCGCGAGAAAAAGCCGTTGAAACCCCACTGGGAATCGGCCTTGGCGCCGATATCGAGCAGGTCCACCACCAGCAGGTCACCCGGCTCGGCGCCGTGCACGCCCACCGGGCCGGAGAGGTAATGCACGGTGGACAGGTCGACGTCGCGCACATCGCTGGCGTCGTCGTTGTTCTTGATGGCGCCGGCGGTCCAGTCGTAGGTTTCCAGGATGAAGTCGTCGCCCGGCTTCACCCAGCACGCCATCGGGATATCCGGGTGCCAGCGGTTGTGGATCTGCTCGTTCTCGGTGACGGGTTGGTTGAGGTCGACTTTGATCAGCGTTTCGGTCATGGGCTGGCTCCTGGACGGATGACATTGCGTTCTATCCAGTCTCATCGGGCCAGCCCAATCGGGAAATACGTTGGATGACGTATGGGCTCAGAGCTTGTCGCGTTTCATCTGCATGGTCAGGGTGAAACGGTCGGCGGGATAGACCGTTTCCGACACCGCAATCAGCGCCCCGGCTTCATCGCGGTATTGGCGGATGATGTTCAACCCCAGCGCGCCGCCCTGCGCCTTGAGGCTGGCAGCCAGCTCGGCGGGCAACTGCACCGGGCGCACCTGTTGGTCAACCACCTCGATAGGCCGCGAGAAGGCCTTGCCGATCAGCGCGGCAATGAGTTCGTCGGGGTGCTTGCGCGCGTCGGGGATCACCTCGGCAAACGCCTGTTCGGCGTACACATCGGTCCAGCACAACGGCGCATTGCCGGCGCTGGCATCGACCTTGATGCTCGACACGCAGAAATAATGCCCGCCCGGTTCCAGCCCCAGGCGCCGGGCCAGGGCGATATCGGCGACAAACTCCCGCACGCCCTGGATATCGCGGATATGCGTCTCGGCCACCTGCACCAGGTCGGCCACCGAGGCCATTGCCTGGGAATAGCCGCCCTGCGGCGAGGCGGCTTCGACCCGCGTGCCCACACGCTTGCGGCGCGAGACCATGCCCTGCCCCTGCAACTGGTCGATGGCCGCGCGCACCGTGTGGCGGCTGACCGCGTACAGCGAGCACAGCTCGAATTCAGTCGGCAACAACGACCCTACCGGGTAATGACCACTGCCGATCTGCTCGATCAAGTCCTTGGCAACTGCCGCATAACGCCTCTGGCTCACGCTTTCCATTCTTACCCTCGCTGTCGAGTTGACAGTGTATCAGTCCAGGCGCAATCATAATGTACGGACATATTAAATATGTATGGTTTAAAAATAACAAATAGGGTTTTACCATGTCGAGTACCGTTTTTGATTCCGCCCTGTTCCGTGACATGTTCGGCACCGCCGAAATGCGCGGTGTGTTTTCCGATAAAGCGCTGATCGAGCGTTACATCGAAGTGGAAGTGGCCCTGGCCCGCGCCGAGGCGCGTTGCGGGGTGATCCCTGCCGAGGCGGCCGAGCAGATCGCCGCGCTGTCGCAGTACCAGGCGCTGGACCTGGCGCTGATGCAGCACGAGACCGAGATCGTCGGGTACCCGATCCTGCCGCTGGTGGAGCAACTCTCGAAGATCTGCGGCGAAGCCGGCCGCTACGTGCATTGGGGCGCCACCACCCAGGACATCATGGACACTGCCGTGGTCCTGCAGGTGCGCGCTGCGCTGGCCATCGTCGAGCGTGACATCCAGGCGGTACGCGGCCTGCTCGCCGGCCTCGCGCAGCGCTACCGCGACACGCCGATGGCCGGCCGTACCCACTTGCAGCACGCGCTGCCGATCACCTTCGGCTACAAATGCGCGGTCTGGCTGAGCATGTTCGACCGCCACGCCGAGCGCCTGGTGGAACTGCGCCCACGCGTCGAAATCGGCCAGTTCGCCGGGGCTGCCGGTACCCTCGCCTCCCTCGGCGACAAAGGCCTGGATGTGCAGGCAGCGTTGATGGCCGAACTCGGCCTGGGCGTGCCGCAAGCCACCTGGCACGTGGCCCGCGATGGCCTGGCAGAAACCCTGAACTTCCTTGGCCTGGTCACCGGTTCCCTGGGCAAGATCGCCCTCGACATCATGATGATGATGACCAGCGAACTGGGTGAGGTGTACGAGCCCTTCGTCAAGGGCCGTGGCGCCAGCAGTACCATGCCGCAGAAGCGCAACCCGATTTCCTGCGAACTGATGTACGCCGCCGCCAAGGGTGTGCGCCAACACGCCGGGCTGATGCTCGATGCGATGATCCAGGATTTCGAACGCTCCACCGGCCCGTGGCAGGCCGAATGGATCGCTATTCCGGAAGCCTTTGCCCTCAGCGCCGCGTCCCTGGGGCAGGCAACCTTCATGCTCGCCGGCCTGGAAGTGCGCCCCGAGCGCATGCGCAAGAACCTCGACATGACCCAGGGCCTGATCGTCGCCGAAGCCGTGATGATGGGACTCGCCCCGGCGCTCGGCCGCCAGGTGGCCCACGACGTGGTCTACGCCGCCTGCCGCATGGCCAACGACCAGGGCACCAGCCTGCTCGACGCCCTGCTCGCCCAGGGTGAAGCCACTGCGCAACTGGACCTCGCCGAACTGCAACGCCTGACCGACCCGGCCAATTACCTGGGGCTGGCGCCGCAGATGGTCGATATCGCGCTCGCGCGCCAGGGTGCGGTAAAACGCTGACCTTGCAGGGGCCGGCTTGCCGGCTCCCGCAGG
Source organism: Pseudomonas sp. PS01298 (assembly GCF_029959745.1). Classification (NCBI taxonomy): domain Bacteria; kingdom Pseudomonadati; phylum Pseudomonadota; class Gammaproteobacteria; order Pseudomonadales; family Pseudomonadaceae; genus Pseudomonas; species Pseudomonas sp. PS01298. The sequence continues at coordinate 30,748 of NZ_JASCPP010000066.1, forward strand.
GGGTTACCTGCGCTTTACGTCGCCGAACCATAACAACAATGAGATCACAGACATGTCATCCACCCCCGCAAAAAAACCGCTCTACAAGGACCTGACCTTCCAGGTCGTCGCCGCGATGTTCCTGGGGATCGCCTTCGGCTTTCTCGCCCCGGAACTGGCTGCCAGTTTCAAGATCCTTGGCGATATCTTCCTCAAGCTGATCAAGACCGCCGTCGCGCCGCTGGTGTTTTTCACCGTGGTCCACGGCATTGCCTCGGCCGGCGATATCAAGCGCGTCGGCAAAGTTGGCCTGCGTGCATTGATCTACTTCGAAGTGGTGTCGACCATCGCCCTGGCCATCGGCCTGCTGTGGGGCAACCTGCTGCAGATCGGCTCCGGCATGCATGACGCCCACCCGAGCGCCGCTGCCGCTGCCGCCACCACCGCCGCGGTGGCCAAGGGGCACGCACCGGCCTCGACCATGGACTTTATCTACGGCATTTTCCCCGACAATTTCGTCGGCGCCTTCGCCGGCGGCCAGCTGTTGCAGGTGCTGGTGATCTCGGTGTTGTTCGGCTTCGCCCTGCTGGCCCTCAAGCCCGAGCGCCGCGAAGTCATCGAAGATGGCCTGAACCGCATCTCGGAGTGCTTCTTCGAGTTCATCAACCTGATCATGAAGTTCGCGCCGCTCGGCGCCTTCGGCTCGGTGGCCTATGCGGTCGGCAGCAACGGCACGGCGGTGCTGATGTCCCTGGCCAACCTGGTGTTGATGTTCTACGTCGGCATCGCGTTCTTCATCTTTGTGGTACTCGGCGCGGTGTGCCGCCTGAGCGGCTTCAGCCTGTGGCGCTTCCTCACGTATATCAAGGATGAAATCTTCATCGTGCTCGGTACCGCATCGTCGGAAAGCGCGCTGCCACGCCTGCTGCAGAAGCTCGAGAAGTTCGGCTGCTCCAAACAGAGCGTCGGCCTGGTGCTGCCCACCGGCTATGCGTTCAACCTCGACGGCACCTCGATCTACATGTCGCTGTGCGTGCTGTTTATCGCCAACGCCTACGGCGTGCCGCTGAGCTGGGAACAACAGCTGGGCATCATCGCGATCATGCTGGTGACCTCCAAGGGCGCGGCGGCAGTGTCGGGTGGCAGCTTCGTGGTGTTCGCCGCCACCGTCACGGCCATCGGCGTGCTGCCGGCCGAAGGCCTGGCGCTGTTGTTCGGGGTGTACCGCTTCATGTCCATGGCCATCGCCACCTGCAACACCATCGGCAACAGCGTGGCCACGGTGGTGGTGTCGAAATGGTCCGGCGAGTTTTCCCAACAGACCGCCCAGGATGAATATCAACGCGTCCTCGGCCGCCCCGCCGGCGCGGCGCTTTAACGGAGCAAAGGGATGTCCAGTACACGAATCGAACACGATGCGTTCGGCCCCGTCGAAATCCCGGCCGACCGCCTGTGGGGCGCACAAACCCAGCGGGCCCTGCAGGTCTTCGGCAGCAAGCAGCCGTTTCCCGCCAGCCTGATCCGCGCCTTCGGCCAGCAAAAGCGCGCCTGTGCCCGCGCCAATGCGCGGCTCGGCACACTGGCCCCGGCCCTGGCGGACGCCATCGAACAGGCGGCCGAGGCCTTGGCCGACGGCGCTTTCGACCAGCACTTCCCGCTGTCGATCTGGCAGACCGGCTCCGGCACCCAGACCAACATGAACGCCAACGAGGTGATCGCCAACCGCGCCAACCTGATGCTGGGAGGTGAACTGGGCAGCAAGTCACCGGTGCACCCCAACGACCACGTGAACCGCTCGCAGTCGTCCAACGACAGCTTTCCGACGGTGATGCACCTGACCACCGTGCTGGAACTGCGCGGGCGCCTGCTGCCCGCGCTGGGCCAGCTGCACAACGAACTGAAAGCCAAGGCCGACGCCTGGCAGGACGTGCTGAAAATTGGCCGCACGCACCTCATGGATGCCGTGCCGATGAGCCAAGGCCAGGCATTTGGGGCGTTTGCCCAGCAGATCCAGCACGGCATTGCACGCCTCGAAGGTTGCATGCCGCGCCTGTGCCTGTTGCCCCAGGGCGGCACGGCGGTGGGCACCGGCTTGAATACGCCAGTGGGATTCGATGTGGCGTTCTGCGAAGAAATCAGTCAGCTCACCGGCGTCGCCTTTGCAACCAACCCGTGCAAATTCGAAGGCATGGGCACTCACGATGCGTTGGTGGAAGCCTCCGGCGCGCTGAACGTGCTGGCCGTGTCACTGACCAAGATCGCCAACGATATTCGCCTGCTCGGCTCGGGTCCGCGTTGCGGCCTGGGGGAATTGATCGTGCCGGACGATGGCCTGACCTCCTCGATCATGCCCGGCAAACGCAACCCGACCATTGCTGAAGTGCTGGTGCAGGCGGCCATGCAGGTCATGGGCAATCACACCACCATCACCCTGGCGGGCGCGTCGAGCACGTTCGAGTTGAATGTGGCCAAGCCGGTGCTGATCCACAATCTGCTGCAATCGATCGAGGTGCTGACGGACGCCGTCAGCCTGTTCAGCCACAGGTTGCTCAGTGGCCTGGAGGTCAATCGCGCGCAACTCGCGCACAACGTCGAGCATTCGCTGTTGTTGGCCACGGCACTCAACCCGGTGCTGGGCTATGACCGTGTGGCGCAGATCACCCGCAAGGCTGCGGACGAGGGGCTGACACCGAAGGAAGCGGCGGTCCGGTTGGGGTTGATCAGTGCCGAGGCATACGCCCAGCACGTACGGCCGGAGGCCATGATCCGCCCGACACCTTAGCGGGCGGCGACGCCTGAAGGACGCGAGGTGCCACCGACGTGATCGGCGGCACCCTGCGCAGGTCAACGGGGGCGCTCGTCGTCCCGCTCTTTCTTGATCATGTGCTTCAGGTTGTCCAAATCGAATCGCTGGTCCTTGTACCCAGGATTACCTTTGTCATCCACGCCGATATCGGTGTCTTCCAGAAGCTCTTTGCGCTGCAGAAACTCAGTCGCTGCCTGGCGCGCTGCTGGGGTGTAGGTTTTATTCGAAGGCACTAACCCAGCGGCTTGTTTCAGTTCCTTGAAGTTGACATAGTTATCACCATCACCGTACTCGACAAAGTGCTTTTTAATCGTTTCAAGCAGCTCTGAGTTACTCATGTTTTCGAATCGATTGGAGGCATTTGCCAGGTCCTGCCGAGTAAAACTGCCATCCAGTTCGCCGGTTTTACCTTCATCATATTCTCTAAACCAGCTGCCATTATCCAGCAATGCCTTGGCAATATTCATCTCATCCTCAGTCGCCGGGGTACCGTCCAGGCGGTGACCTGCAGCCACTGCATTCAGCGACCTGTCGGTGATATAGCCCGGTTTGCCCGGGTCTTCCAGGGAACTGAAGCGGGTGAGTACTCGGTTGCTGAAGTCTTCCTTATTAAGGTCGCTATACGAGTTGCTTTTATCATCCGGCATCCCGTAACCCGGCGCGCGCTGGTAGCTAGGTCGCTGCGACGAGAAGCCTGGATCTTCATAACGCGGCGCGGGTCCGGAATATTGCGAGGGAAATTGCTGGTTGACCCTGTGTTGTTGCATGGCGCCGTTATATTGGCCCCCGCGCACCGGCGGCATGGACAGTGCCTCCTGCGCCTCAAGAACATCAATAGCAACAGATACGTCGCCTTGACTGATATACCCATCTTCCTGGCCGCCATGATTAACTGAATCGAATAACGTTGCTATTTCTGGAATGCCGAGAATCACTTTAGCCAACTGGGTCATATCATTGTCCCAAGGATTTCTCATCGGGGCACGATTGGCCTTTTCACTGAGTGAATCTATCGTGACAAAACCCGATCTACCTGCGGTGAAATAATTAAAGTTATCTGAAAATTTCTGCGCGATACCGGACCACGGAGCATTCGCATAAGGGTTATAAGAACCCCTCATTCCACCATCAGGGGGGACTGACATTAAGCCCATGCCGGAAACCGCCCGACAGTGGGGTTGTTGGGGATAACACAGGTCCATAGTTACACCTCAGGTCATGGAGTCGATAGATGCCAATCCAATAAAGCTGCTCGACGGATTAACGTCCCACTCTGTGGCCACTGACAACACGCCAGTTCCAAAGACCCGAGGCAAACAGACAACTCAGCACCGGAAAAGGACTTGGAGAGGCTCAGCATACGGCCCGAGCAGCACGCCGATAAAACCTGGCATGGCTGTAGGAAAACGCCTGGAACAAACACGCTTCCTCGCAACCCAACGATCACTTTTGCAGCCGCAGTTCACACCGACAAATACCGGCTGATGGTCGCCTCATCCACCCTATCCCGCGTCTCCTCAATCACAAACCGGCCCTTCTCGATCACCAGGAAACGGTCGGCGATCTCCAGGGTAAACGACAGCACTTGCTCCGACACCACTATGGTCAGGTCGCGCAGGTTGCGAATCTCCTTCAGCGTGCGCGCGATGTCCTTGATGATCGACGGCTGGATGCCCTCGGTCGGTTCATCCAGCAGCAGCACCTTGGGATTGGTCGCCAGCGCGCGGGCAATCGCCAGCTGCTGTTGCTGGCCACCGGACAGGTTGCCGCCCTTGCGCGACTGCATGTCGTAGAGCACCGGGAACAGCGCATACAGATCCTCCGGCACCTTGCCGCGTGCCGACGCCGGCAGGCCGGTCTGGATGTTCTCCAGCACCGTCATGCTCGGGAAAATCATGCGCCCCTGCGGCACATAAGCGATGCCGCGTTCCACCCGTTCATGGGTTTCCAGCGCCGACACATTGTGCCCATCCACGCTGACCTCGCCTTTCCACTGCGGCAGGATGCCCATCAGGCTCTTGAACAAGGTGGTCTTGCCCATGCCATTGCGGCCCATCACCGCGACGATCTCACGCTTGGCCACGTTCAGGTCCAGGTCGTGGAGGATCTGGCTCTGCCCGTAGCCGCAGGACAACTGGTCGATCTTGAACATGCCCGCTTCCTCAATGGCCCAAATACACTTCGATGACTTTAGGGTTGCTTTGCACCGACTCCATGCTGCCCTCGGCCAGCACCTTGCCCTGGTGCAGCACGGTGACCTTGTGGGCGATGCTCTTGACGAATTCCATGTCGTGCTCGATCACCAGCACCGATCGGCCCTGGCTGATGCGATTGAGCAGCTCGGCGGTCTGCGCGCGTTCGTTGACACTCATCCCGGCCACCGGCTCATCGAGCATCAGCAACTCGGGGTCCTGCATCAGCAGCATGCCGATTTCCAGCCACTGCTTCTGTCCGTGGGACAGCAGGTCGGCCTGTTGCTGCAGCAGGTCACCGAGGAAGATCTCCCGCGCGACTTCTTCCACCCGCGCGATCACCTGGGCGTTGCGCTTGAAGAACAACGCGCCCCACACCTTGCGCCCGGCCGGGTAGGACATCTCGAGGTTCTCGAACACCGTGAGGTTCTCGTAGATCGACGGGTTCTGGAACTTGCGCCCGACGCCGGCGCGCACAATGTTGTACTCGCGCATCTTGGTCAGTTCCTGCCCGTCGAACTGGATGCTGCCGCTGGTGGCGCGGGTCTTGCCGCAGATCAGGTCGAGCACCGTGGTCTTGCCGGCGCCGTTGGGGCCGATCACCACGCGCACTTCGTTGCGGTCGATGTACAGGTTGAGGTTGTCGACCGCCTTGAAGCCGTCGAAGGACACGGTGAGGCCTTCGATGGCCAGCACCGGTTTTTTCATTTCAAAGCCGACGGCGGTCATGGCTGAGTCTCCAGGATCTTGCTTTTAGCCTTGGATTTAACCGACGGGCTCGCCGGAGTCGCCGCTACGGGTTTGCGCCGCAGCACTTTGGCCAGCGCCTGGCGCCCATGGCTGTCCCACAGGCCGGCCAGGCCGTTGGGGAAGTACATGACCACGGCGATAAACAGCCCGCCCATCAGGTACAGCCACAACTCGGGGAAAGACTCGGAAAAGTAGGTCTTGCCGTAGTTCACCAGCAGCGCGCCATACACCGCGCCGAGCAGCGACATGCGCCCGCCCACCGCGGCGAAAATCACCATCTCGATCGACGGCACGATGCCCACGAACGACGGCGACATGAAGCCCACCTGCAAGGCAAACATCGCCCCGCCGATCGCCGAGAACGCGGCGGCTACGCAGAATACGAAGATCTTGAAGCTGGCCACGTCGTACCCGGAAAACCGCACGCGTTCTTCCTTGTCGCGCATCGCCATCAGCAGCCGGCCGAGCTTGGACGCGAGGATGAAACGGCCAATGAAGATGCAGCCGAACAGCAAGCCGGCGTTGATGAAGTACAGGATCAGCTTTGCGCTGTCGGTGCGCAGGTCCCAGCCGAGCAGCGTCTTGAGGTCGGTGATGCCGTTGACGCCACCGGTCAGGCCTTGCTGGCCGACGATCAACACGGTGAGGATCAGCGCAATCGCCTGGGTCACGATGGAGAAGTACACATCGCCCACGCGTCGCTTGAACAGCGCCATCCCGATGATGAACGCGAGCAGCACCGGCACCGCGATCACCGCCACCAGGGTAAAGCTGAAACTGTGGAACGGCTGCCACAGCCAGGGCAGTTCGGTGATCTGGTTCCAGTCCATGAAGTCCGGGATGCCCGGGGTGGACTGGATCTTGGTGCTCTCGGGGTCCGAGGCTTCCAGCTTGAGGAACATCGCCATGCAGTAGCCGCCGACGCCGAAGAACACGCCCTGCCCCAGGCTGAGAATGCCGCCATAGCCCCAGCACAGCACCAGGCCCACGGCGACGAACGCGTAGGTCAGGTATTTGCCGACCATGTTCAGCCGGAACGCGTCGAGGGTCAGCGGAAATACCACAAGGATCAACAGCGCCAGCAGCACGATGCCGATCAGGTTTTGCTGGCCGCCCAGCAGCTTGTCTAAAGCCTTCATCTGCTCGCCTCTACTTGCGCACTTTGATGGAGAACAACCCTTGCGGGCGCAGCATCAGGATCAGAATCACCGAGGACAGGGTGAGTACCTTGGCCATCGAGCCACTGAGGAAAAACTCCGACAGCGATTGGGTCTGGGCGATCACGAACGCCGAGGCGATGGTGCCGAACAGGCTTTGCGCGCCGCCGAACACCACCACCAGGAAGGTGTCGACGATGTACTGCGAACCCGCCGTGGGCCCGGTGGAGCCGATGGTGGTGAACGCCGCGCCCGCCACACCGGCGACGCCACAACCGAGGGCGAAGGTCATGCGGTCGACCTTGCGCGTGTTGATGCCCACCGCGCGGCTCATCAGGCGGTTCTGCACCGTGGCGCGCACCTGCAGGCCCCAGCGCGAGCGGTAGAGCATGATGAAGATCGCACCGGTCAGCAGCAGGGTCAGGCCCATCATGAACAGGCCATTGCGCGGAATCTCGATGGCATCGGTGAAATTCACCGAGCCCATCAGCCAGGCCGGTGGTTCGGCGCTGACTTCGCGGGCGCCGAACACCGAGCGGAAGGTTTGCTGCATCACCAGCGACAGGCCCCAGGTGGCGAGCAAGGTGTCCAGCGGGCGCTTGTACAAGCGGCTGATCATCGCCCATTCCACCAGCCAGCCGATGGCCCCGGCCACCAGGAATGACAGGCCGATGGCGAAGAAGAAGTAATAGGGTTGGAAGCTTGGCGCAAAGTGCGCGGTGAGGCTGGAGCACACGTAGGTGGTGTAGGCGCCGATGGTCAGGAACTCGCCGTGGGCCATGTTGATCACGCCCATCTGCCCGAAGATGATCGCCAGCCCCAATGCCATCAGCAACAGCACGCAGAACACGGACAAGCCGTTGAACCCCTGCATCGCCGCGATGGCTCCAAATTCCGATAGCCATTCCATGATGATGGTCTCCTGAGCGGGAGGTAATGATGAAAACCAAGGTCTGCTTTTGCTTTATGTGGGAGCGGGCTTGCTCGCGAATGCGGTGCATCAGTCAAACCATCTGTGAATGACACTG